>CAYWBS010000572.1:0-2783 GCA_964456215.1 uncultured Hyphomicrobiaceae bacterium | reverse complement strand
GCAATGCTTCTTGCTTATGAGACCAAGGGTCTTCTCATCGGCGAAGCCGCCCATTTGGAACTCGAGGCCGGTGTTCGCCAGATCGTCGGGCGCGAGAAATCCGTCCTGCACGTCAATGAACTCAGAACCATGCATCTCGGCCCCAACGACATCCTGGTGGCGATCAGCCTGGATTTCGAGGACACGCTCCCGGCCGGACAGGTCGAGGACATCATCTTCGCCCTTGAAAAGACGATCAAGGCGCGGTTTACGGAAATCACCCGGCTGTTCATCGAGGTGCAGGACCGCCGCCATCATCTGGCTTCTCTGCGTCAGGACAATGCGCCGCGCGGCGCGGGCCGCTGATCGGCAGTCCAAATATTGCCCTGCCGGCTTTCCGCTGCGACCGTTCTATTATAGTAGAGTCTGGATTGCTCTTCGCCGCGTTCACCATAGCTCCGGCCTGGCGATCATCAGCCAAAAAATCGCGATTACACCGAGAAAGGCAGGCCAGCCGAGCCAGAACCATTGCCGCATCTTGCGAAAATACGCGTCAGGCAGCGCCGCGCCGCTGCCCGCCGCCGTAATGGCGAGATCGCGCATTTGCATCTGCAGACGAACCACCGGCAGCCAGCACAATCCGACACCCACATAAAGGGCGAAGCTTGCCGCGATCCAATCTTCGGTCAGGCTGTAGCCACGCTCCAGCGCAAGCGCCACGCCGGTGACCGGCTGCAGCAGAACCGCGGTCGCCGTGAACAGGAAATCGGCGGTGACGACGATCCGCAATGTCGAAGCGATCGCACCAACGTCGCCGCCCCGGTCCGCCGAATACAGAAAGAATGCTATGCCAAGCCCGGTACCGAACAGCACCGTCGCGCCGAGCACATGCAGCAGCTTCAGAACAAAATAGGCTTCCATGAGCCCCTCAGCGTTTCTCGGCAAGCGCCATGACGAGGGCCGTGGCCGCCATGATCGGCACCACCTTTAAGAGCGTGCCGAGCGGGTCAAGCCACAGCCCCGGAACCGCGACCGTCAGCACCGCCAGATATAGGGCGCTCAGGCAAAGCTGAAGCGCGCCCGCAAGGCGTACCCAGTCCGGCAGCAGGAACAACACGCCGAGCAGAATATCCGCCATCGCGCCGAGGGTGACGAGCGATGAAGCGAGGCCCGGCGCGAAGCCTGCGGCAAGGAGAATGTCGACGGCCCGCGCGAAAGAGTCCGGCAGGAATGCAATAAGCCCGGTCATCATCCAGAAGAGCGCGACGGCGACTTGCAGAATTGGGCCGAGAAAATAAAGCCGCGCATGGAGCCGGTCCTGCAAGGTCGCCGGCGTGGCGGCAAGGACTTCGCCAAGCGGCCTGAGGCGCAAGCCGGCCGCCGCCGCGAACGGCGACGGGTCGGCGGTTTCGTCATAGCGGATCTGCGCCAGCGCGGTCGAACGCATGGCCGTTGCATTGCCGAGCCAACCGGCGATATCGCCGAACCAGAAGAGCGGCTTGAGGAGCCGGACCGGAATACTAATCCGGCGTGCTTCCGGAAAGCCGAGCCATTGGCGGTGGGCGCCGATGATATCGCCTATCGTCACGACCTCCGGCCCGGCCGCGTAGAGCGTCGTCCGCCGGGGATCGTCGATTTTCGCCAGCCGGGCAATGCCCAAAGCGAGGTCGTCGGCGTCGATCGGCTGCATCGGCTGGCCGCCCTTTCCGGGTACGGGCAGGATCGTGGGCAGGCCGGCGAGGCCGCGGATCAGTGACGTCCCGCCGTAGGTGCCGCGCGCAATCACCAGCGACGGCTTGATGATCAGCCAATTGAGATCGAGCGTTTCGAGATGGGCATCGGCGGCGGTTTTGCTCACCGCGTAGGAGGACGATAGATGGGCCTCGGCGCTCATCGCCGAGACGTGGATGAACCGCCGGACACCGCACGCCGCAGCGGCTTCAAAGAGCGCGATCGCACCTTGTCTGTGAATGCGGTCGGCATCATCCTTTACCGTCGACTGTAAAATCCCGACGCAATTGATGACGCAGCTCACCCCCTCGAGACGCGGCCGCCAGTCTTCGGCATCGAGATCGGCGTTGAAGTCGCATGGGAGCCATTCGATGTCGGCAATAAGCCTGCGGCCGAGAGCCAGGTCGCGGCCGGCGCCGACCACGTCCCAGCCTTCCCGCTGCAGCGCACGCACGACGGGGAGGCCGATAAAGCCGTAGGCGCCGGTTACCAGGCAGCGCATGGCCGGTGAGCTTTCATGGGTCTCTGCCTAAGTCACGTGCCGGAGTTCGCGAGACCATAAAACAAACAACACAATCTCCGCCACCGCGCAATTCGTGATAAATGAGAAAAGAATGTCATCCGGGAGGCGGGATGAGTTCCGAGCGAAGCGAGGCAGGCGCGACTACGCGCCGCCGGGTACCCGGCGCCCTCGCGGAGGCGGTGGGCGAAGCCCACTCGCCGCGAGCGCAATCAATCGCGCGGGCCGGATTGACGGGAGCGGGGAAACGCCGGTGTTCAGTAGCGCTCACCCCGCATCAAAACGGAATCTCGTCATCGAGTTCCTTCTCGAACGAGCCCCCGGAAGGCCCGTCGCTGCTGCCATTGCCGGGCGCGTTGTAGGACCCCCCGCCACTGCGGCCGCCGGCGAAATTGTCCTGCGAGCTGTCGCCCGCGCCCGAGGCGCGCGAATCCAGCATCGTCAATGTCGAATTGAAGCCCTGGAGGACCACCTCGGTCGTATAGCGCTCCTGGCCCTGCTGATCCTCCCATTTGCGGGTCTGCAGCTGGCCTTCCAGATAGACCTTGGAGCC
>CAYWBS010000571.1:0-2792 GCA_964456215.1 uncultured Hyphomicrobiaceae bacterium | reverse complement strand
AATTTCGCGGTTTCGGTTCCTGTCCCGCACAGGCGAAGGCATCCCAAACCGGACAGGAACCGAAACCGCGAAATTTGTTTCGATCAATGCCGTCTTCGCTACAGCATCCCTCTAATGTCGGGGCTACGATGATAAGTGCAGACCTGACGATTATTGGCAATGTGTATGCCAATGGCAAAGTCATACTGGACGGCGATATCGAGGGCGATTTGCATTGTGAATCTGTGGTCGTCCGAAAAAATGGCGGTATTAAAGGCGGTATCATCGCTAATGAGGTTACGGTGCTGGGCCGCGTCATCGGTTCGATTCGCGGCAACAACGTGATGCTGCAATCGACATCCCATGTCGAAGGTGACATTTTTCACCAAGGGATCGGCATAGAAATGGGAACCGTTTTCGATGGCACCTTGAAACGGACAGAGAACCCCACGGCCGGGATGATGAGACCCGATAAGGCCAAGACTAGTATGGGGACGAAACCCGTCACAAATGGGCAAAGTGGAAAAAGCACTGAGGCGATATCGTCTCAAAAAAGTTCTTCATCGTAGATTTGAAGGGGGCGATTGAGTCACCTCCCAGCAAATTGATTTGCACCCTCAGATTGGCTTCACATCAGGACGGGGCGGCCCCTAATGGAGGAGGCCGAAATGTCCGCTAATGGGATGTCCCGGCCGTGCTCCTGCCCCCGCTAGTTAGCATGCTGCGTGGGTGCAACATGAGCAAGGAGTACGGACCATGCCCCGCAAAAACACGACAGAACCCATCGCCACCATTGGCATCGATATCGGCAAGAACACAATTCATCTGATCGGCCTTGATCGGAAGGGCGCGATCGTGATGCAGACCAAGCTGTCACGCAGCCAGCTTGGGCGCCGGCTTGCGAACGTTCCTTGTTGTCTGATTGGGATGGAGGGGTGTTCGCGTGCGCATCATATCGGACGCATGCTGGAAGCGCTTGGCACGAAGCGTCGGTCAGACGCTGTGGGCCGGACCTTCTGCTGTTTGAAGGTAGAGCGGACGTTGTGGCGCCAGGCTCTAATCGACGCGATTGAGCCCTCGCTGACATCGAGCCGGACAGTCCCCACTTAGTAGATTACGGGCGGTTGCCAAGCCTGACCATAAAAGGCCCATGCTGAGCGGCAACCTGTCGTGGTCGTTCACTCGGATACACGCGTGCTTGTGATCCAGATGTATGATCCGGCCGAGCGTTGCAAGTTGAATCTGGAGCATTGCCCGCCTCGCGAGGTGCCGATGAGATGCCCGGGTGAATGATGATCGAACTAATCCGGCATCCGTTGCCGCCAAATTCCTGTCTGGCGGAAATCGCTCGAAATCGGTTATCGTGCCGCAATGTCAGTGCTGCTGCGCAAAATCGCCCGCTACGTTGCACAAATAGCTGCGTCCAATCCCGAGGCAAGGGAGAAGGCGGTCAAGGCGGCCCGCGGCGTTGTTCAGGAAGCCAAGCAGATCGCCAAGGAAGATGACCGCGCTTATGCCGCCGGCCGGGCATTCCGCCGGGCGTTCGACAAGCTGAAGCGCAACCGATAGCTCAGCGGCCGATTTTCAGAAACATCGCCAGGTCTTATCTGCGCGTATGTAAAGCTTGAGATCCATGGTCAGGTTCTCGGCGTAGCCGCGTGTGCAATAGACTTTCTCATAGTGATCCTCCCCCATTGAGTTGGTCCACCTCTATGATGAGTAATATTAAGGTGGATCACAGCTTGAGAAACAAACTGGTTGAAAAGACAGAACTTCTGCTGTTGGCACAAGGGCGAAGTACGGTGCAGAGACAATGTTCGTCTGCACCTCAGGACAAGAGCGGAGAACCCCGCGGTTGGCCTCCGGTCAAAAACGACCGTTTCTGATACAAAGAGAAATCCCAAAAAATCACGCAGAATTTTCCCCAAAATCTGTTTCAAAACCCATCTCAAAATCAAGGTCGTAAAAACGGTGTTCATTTCTGCTCAATTAGCGGCAGTTTCGATCCGTCGCTCCTGGCCTCAATCACTTTCGGCTTCCCGCCGGCAAGATCGGCCAACACAACGGTAATGTTCTGCTGCGTCTGCGCATTGGGAGGCGGATCGCCATACATTTTTGGATAATACTTGCACGCGACCCATTTCAGCGTGTCGATGCGAACCCGTTTCTCGTGCGGATCGATTGATTCATCGTATGCGAGGTCAATGATTTCCTGAACTAGGCGGTCGGCGCGGCGCTCTCTTGCGCGCGCGTAAGCGCTGGAAAAGTCCTCATTTTCCGCTAACCAACTTTAGACCGTGGACTCA
Organism: uncultured Hyphomicrobiaceae bacterium; assembly: GCA_964456215.1. GTDB lineage: Bacteria > Pseudomonadota > Alphaproteobacteria > Rhizobiales > BFAS01 > MnTg02. The sequence continues at coordinate 507 of CAYWBS010000571.1, read as the reverse complement.
TTTGGATACCGCGCACTCTTGCAGATCTCATGCACGTATCCGCCTTAGGAACTTTCTCGCAGATTTCATGCACGATGTCTTGCGAGTAGATAGAGGGGAGACCGATCTTCCGTGCCGAGACATTTGATTTTGCAGTCTTTTTTCCAGCCATAATCGCCTTTTTGATGAGGTTCAGTAGACATTAAGATGAGAGACGCGAATATTGTCGGTTGGTGGAAGAGGAATAAACCGATCGTCTGAATCGTCTGAATAGCTCAGGATGTCCTTTAGGGGGTCATGGGCGATAAGTATGAGTGAAAGCACAACGGGGTCCGCTCATCTCCCAAAACTCTCCGTTGAACCAGATTAACCGCGACTACCGCCTCGGGCCAGGAGCAGAAGTCGCACCTCCCAACGTTCGGCGCGGCAGAGCCGTCGCGACTACGGCGAAGCCTGTTTCGTCCGGTCGGCCAGTTGGCTTGAACTAACTCACAATTGGTTTGCCACCCGCTTCCTCGAGGCCGGCGG
>CAYWBS010000570.1:0-2794 GCA_964456215.1 uncultured Hyphomicrobiaceae bacterium | reverse complement strand
GCCCAGACACCAGTTCCGTATGAGCGGATACATGGCAAGTCTCCTTCTCAAAATAGGCCCAAGACCATTCTTGAGCCTAAGGAGAATCTCGCACGGCCTACCGCTGTGGTCTGTGGTGATTGCCACATTGATCCTGTGGCAATTATGACATCTGCAAGATGATCCGTCGTCGGGGCGTTGGACGCCTATGTCCGCTTATGGCACTTAGCGGACATTAAATTCGAAGCTGAGAATGTCCGCTTTTGGGGCCAAAGCGGATATCGCCTGACCGGCGCAAGGGCCATCCGCCTGTACTGCCTACTTGACTGGCCGATTTGGGAGATAAGGTATAAGAGTACCAATCTGGTCAGGAGCTAGCTTGGAGGTCGTTTCATGCGTCCCGCTGTCTTCGTTGCCACCACAGCCCTTGCCGTCCTCGGTCTAGCGAGCATCGCACCAGCCGAGGTTGCTGCAGGACCAGTACCTGCTCTTAACTACCAACATCTTGACAGGGCACCCGTGGAGAAGGTGGGGTACTGGCGCCGCCGCGCCCGGCGGTGCTCCCGATTTGGCTACTGCCCGCCAGCGTACGGCTACTATCCACCTCCGGCTTATGTGCCACCCCTAGCTTACGTGCCAGCCCCGGCTTACGCCTACCCACCGCCCGTTTACACCTATCCCTCGTATGGGCCTCAGGTTGGTGTTTATTGGTAGAACTCTGAGACGCTGGGTTCGATCCCGTCGGCTGCTGCCAATCTAGTGAGTTTCGGCGTACCCTGTCTCCAGAATGTCCGCAATCGTGTAGTATTTTCGACCTGTGGTGCGTGTTTTTCGGTCCCGGGAGGAACCAAATGAAACCTATATACTGCAGCAAAATCGTGCCCTCCGCCCAGATGAGACCATTCGCCAAAAAAGCACGTCTCCTCGGCATAGTCGGCTTTTTGGTTAGTGTCCTTGCAACCATCGTGCTGATGCCAAGCGTTGGTCATGCTCGGGATGTGAGGGTCGCGAAATCTATGGCGGATTTGAAAGACCAGACCGCGAAATTGGGAGCGCCAGGGATTGAGGGAAACGCGTCAGTTGGTGGCAAAGACGCCCCTGCCTTGTATTTCGGTTCTACAAAAATGAACAACAACTTTACCGTGGTCGATGAGGTCGCGAAGGAGGGAGGGCCATGGATGGCGGCAACGTTGTTCGTGAAGAGCGGTGACGACTATATTCGTGTCGCGACGACGGTTATGAAACCGGATGGGAGCGGTCGGGCAATTGGAACTATTCTGTCCGGCTCGGCACTCGAGTCGATAAGAAGAGGCAAAGCATACTACGCAACTGTCCGGGTTTTTGGCACGCCCTATGTCACCGGTTATGAACCGATCACAGATAAGGCGGGTACGATTATCGGCATTTACGCCGTCGGCTATAGCCAGTCAGACCTTCAAGCCAAAGTCGAAGGCCGACTAGCCTATGCGAAGACGTTGCTCGGCATAACCGACCGTGAAGCTGCTGCTTGGACGGCATACGAGGACGTGTCGCGTGCCAACGTGCAGACCCTACAGTCGGCCCACCAAGCCATGATGACTGCGGAGCAGTCGGGCTCGGTTATCGACCGCATGCACGCACAGACCAATATGATGCAAGCTCGGCTGGAGGCGATGAAGGCGTTGCAGCCGGTGGCGGAGGCCCTCTACGAAGCCCTCACGCCGGAGCAACAGGAGAGGGCCGGGGCTGTGCTTTTGCTACTCGGCAGCACGGGCGGAGGCGTTGGTTTTGAGCGTTAGGGCGACTGGCCGGGCACGTTCTTACAAAGGCCACTTCCGTGGAGAATCCGGAATGTTCGCGGAGTAGTCGAGTGTTCTTGATGGGTTTGTGTGCGTTTGCAATTGAAATGCCAAAAAAGAAGCGTCGATCTATGAACCAGAAAATTGAAGTTAGTCCCTGCCATTTTCCGTGCGATTCGGTCGGGACACATTTCCGGTTTTGCCGAGACCGCGACCGTTTAGAACATAATTGCCTTCTAACCCTGGTGTCGCCATGATGAAATGAACGACAGGATTTAGCTCTAGCGAACCACTTGGGGAAGTAGCTCTGGGAACGGGGAGGCACTCGTGGCTGCCAAGCTGTCTGATTCAACTTCCTGCGCTTGCGATGGGGAAGATTCTTCTGCCAATCTCCACGAGGCCATTCGCGATCTGATCACCGTCGCTGACAAACGCGGAGTACAACGGCGACTCTCGGAGAAGCTTATTGGCTTCGCTACGGGTGACGTCGACATTATCGAAATAGGCCAAACGCCGCTGCGCTTGATCCTGTCGGATGGAACACGACCCCAGTTCAGAATCCATCCGCAAGGCATGGAAGTCGATTGTGACACCGGTCTTATTTACCTAACTACAGTAGAAATTATCGAAGAACGAGATAAATCGCGGCGATATTGGGGCAAAGGGAAAGCCCATCTCTTTGAGTGCAACATCGAGGGGGAGACGCTCCGATCGGCAATCCTCAGGAGCGACGACGAACAGGAATACCATCCGAGCGGCATGGTGCTGATCGATGGCACAATGTTCCTGGCCCTTTCGGTGTATGGACCGGAAACGTCCGCGACGATTATCCGGTTCAACGTTAGGGATTGGACCTATGAGAAGCTATTTCGGATCCGGGATCATATCGGTTTGGTGGTTCCCAATCTCAACAAAGGGGAAATTCTTTTGGGCAACTGGGGTTCGCGCCATTACTACTGCGCGGATCTGAATGGCAATATAAAGAGCAAGCGATCCACTCCGTGTTCGGATGGCCTAGAGCATCAGGATGCTCAGCT
>CAYWBS010000569.1:0-2794 GCA_964456215.1 uncultured Hyphomicrobiaceae bacterium | reverse complement strand
CTTCGCTCAATTGACATCTTTTCGCCTGTCTAAAAGAGGACATTTCGGTTGGCACCATACATTTTTCTAAATCCTGCCATAATTTATGCGTTGCTTACATGCGAGAATCCTCGAATGAGCCGTCTAATGTCCCAGCATTGCAGATTTCAATGACATTCGTCATCTTCTCCATGCCGGGTTTGATCCGACCGGGGGGTCCACGAGATTCGAAGAGCGGGAAACGGATTTTCCGGGAGAATTATTGGCGTGAGGTTCGTGAGTGGGGTCTCGCAGTGATCCAGTATTGTGGAGGTTGGCAATGAGCCCGAAGTTTTGTCTCCTTGTAACCTTGTTGGCGCTGTCGCTGCTTGTACCGTCGCATGCCATTGCTCAAACCCCTGGTTCGCCAGCTTCCCAAAGCGCTGCGGAGCGGGCCAATAGTCAGGTGGTCGGGATCATTTCTGGCGGATTGGGTGGCACCTATATTCGCGTTGCCGCCGATCTTGCATCTTTACTGGACAATGAAGACGAGCTTAGAATCGTACCCTTCGTCGGACAGGGATCCCTGCAAAACGTAACCGATATCCTCTATCTCAAAGGGATCGATCTTGGCATTGTACAGTCGGATATTTTGACCTACATCAGACGCAATGCACTGTTCGCAGACGTCGAAAACCGAGTGAGCTACATCACTAAGCTTTACAATGAAGAATTTCACGTGATTGCGCGGCGCGATGTAAATTCGATTGAAGATCTCGCCGGCAAAAACGTTAATTTTGGGGTCAAGGGCAGCGGCACGTTTATCACGGCTACGACTGTTTTCGATCTCCTCCGAATTCGCGTAAGGCCAACGAATCTCCATCAATCCCTGGCCCTCGAAAAGGTTAAGTCAGGCGAGATCGCAGCGACGGTCTACGTTGCCGGAAAACCTGTCGGAACGATTTCGAAACTTGGGCAGGATGACGGCTTGCATTTGGTGGATGTACCTTTCAAGCGCGCTCTCCAGTCGGATTATTTGCCAGCAAGTTTTACGAACAAGGACTACCCAAAGCTTATCGAACCCAATAAGCGCATTAACTCGATCGCCGTCGGCGCGGTGATGGCAGTATACAATTGGAAGGAAGACCATCCGCGCTATCAAAACCTCGTGCGCTTTGTGAATGCGTTTTTCTCGCAATTCCAGAAATTGCAAAAGCCGCCGCATCATAAGAAATGGCGGGAAGTCAATCTTGCGGCCAGGCTGCCGAATTGGAAGCGGTTTGGGCCCGCCGAACGATGGCTTTCCGAGAAGGGCGTGTCCGTTGCATCCGATGTAAAATCGGAGTTTAACCGTTTCCTTGATCAGATTCGTTTGACATTGGGCAACGCCACACTTTCCGCTCCGCAAAAGGAAAAGCTTTTCCGGCAATTCCTGAATTGGAAGGACAATCAGCCGCGTTGACGCAGGCCGAATTCGCGAACTCGGCCGGATTTATTGGCGTCCGACATGCGTTTGTGAAAGAGGGCGCAGTCCAGCGGACCGCATTCTTGAGCACTTCGTAATCGTCCGACCAGGCACACTCCGAAAGGAGGGGTGCAAGTGAAGGGACGGCAGGTAAACTGACCGACCAACTCTCCCTCACCTTGGATGCCCGGAAATTCGGCCACGGCATTGCTTTGGCCGGGATGGGGGCTCTCGCCAGAAACGTCTGATAGCGTTATTCTCTTCGGTAATTCTGGTATTCTGCTGTCGGACGCCCGATTGGGAAACACTGACTTAACTGACAATGTGGTCTCGTCTGAACAAACTTTTCGATGACTTGCGCTCGAAATCGTCTGCGCAAGATTGGCGCGACGAGGAGCAGATGTTGGCCGCCGCCGCCCTTATGGTGCGTGCCATGGTCATCGATGGCGAAGCGACTTCCGAGGAGCGCCAAAAACTTTCCGACTTGCTCATGAATCGTTTCGCGCTTACGTCAGGAGATGCTGAAAAGCTGATCGCGTCAGCGTCAGAGAAGGAACATGACGCTGTAGATTTATATGGGTTTACGAGTGTTCTGGCGCGCGACCTCGATCAGGCGGGCCGGAAGGCAATTGTCTCCATGCTCTGGGAAATGGTGTTGGCAGACGGTGTCATCCATGAATTCGAAAATAATCTCGTTTGGCGCGTGGCCGAACTGCTTGGGGTGTCCACACGCGACCGCATCGTATTGAGGAAACAAGTCGAACGCGGCGCAGGACCGCGCTAAGCCTGGCTCCGCCGGACTACGATCCGCCACCCATAAAGTGAGCTGCGACATAACGGTCTGCTTGCAGCATTCCGTCTCGGAGGCGATAAGACTCTTTAATTTCCTTATGTTACCTTTGTAATCGATTATCGTTATTGTTTGGATCATTGGCTGGCTTCACAAGGGACGCAATGACGGCAAGGTCTAGAAATCGCTCCAACCGGCTCCTTAACGGTTGCGGATCGCTGTCCGGGGGAAGCCCTGGCTTCGGCCATCACGCAAAAGAACCGGTGCTCCTTATACTGCATCAGGCACATTCCAATCCGGGCGCCATTGGGCGGGAGCTGCAAAACAAGGGCTATCCGCTCGACATCCGCCGCCCCGCCCTCGGCGAACAGCTACCTCGGACGTTGGAGCGACACGCGGGGGCGGTGATGTTCGGCGGCCCGATGAGCGCCAACGATGGCGAAGAGTATGTCCGCCGTGAAATAAACTGGCTAGGCGTGCCGCTTAGGGAACAAAAGCCGTTTTTGGGAATCTGCCTTGGCGCGCAGATGCTCGTCAAACATTTGGGTTCGAGGATTGAAATGCGGCAGGTCGGTATCCGC
>CAYWBS010000568.1:0-2795 GCA_964456215.1 uncultured Hyphomicrobiaceae bacterium | reverse complement strand
CCTCGGTTTATTTTAAATACTTTTTTAAAGAGGTCTATAGCCATTTCGGAGTAATCATAACGCATTAGGAAAACGTCTATATCGGAAAAAATTCTGTGGAGTTCGGAGAGATCGGCCTTGGTAGTGGATATCCAACTTCCTGTGCTTGTCACTTGCTCAAGTGCTTGCAAAGCATTGATTTTCTGTATACCGCCTTGCCCATTTGCGTCGAACATCGGAAAGACGATCGATCGAACTGGCAAGCCATTTGGCGGTATCCCGCAACGTTTCGAAGAAACATTGAGATATCGAACAAGGGTTCCGTCAAGCTCGTAACTTCGCAGCTTTAAGATCTCCGGGTAGGCCTCCATAAGGATGGCCCAGCTTCCTTGCTTTGCGCCAATGGCAAAGGGCGCCGGCATTACGTTCCCTGTTCTGCCATCGATCGGCACCAGATCGTCACCAACAAAGGGTAAGCCATGAGCAACCAATGACGCCGTCAGCGTGCTCTTGCCGCTGCCCTTTCCCCCGGCCAAGATCACGACCCCGCCATTGACCACGACACCACCGGCATGCAGGAGGGCCAGGAATCTTGCGTCAGGGTAGCTCAATTCCAGGATGCGATTGATTAGTGTTCCGGGCAAGATAAACTCATCGTCCGTGCGATCAATCCGTCCTGCGTCGTCAGAAATGATCCAATAATCGCCAGACCGAAATACTTTCAGGCTTGCGCCATCCTCACATGGTTTGGCGACGCAGGGGTGGAGAAGCGGATAGAGGGAGTCTGCCAGATTTGCCCGGTCGAAATACACGGTGACGGGTTGGCCGCCGAATTTATAGGTTTGAGAGACATCGAACTTTGCAGGCAGTTTGAGTATTTCCGACGAAGCGTAGTTGGCCCTCGATGATTCTCTTGCAATCCCCTTGGTGCGTAGGTCCTTGACAAAACGGGCGACGTCAAGGCGTGCCGTGGCGTGCGGGATGCCAAACCCTTCGGAAAGCATGCTCGCGATTTCACCAAGGCCAAGGCCGGTCTCAATCATCTCCCAGATCAGACGTGCCGTGTCGTTCAGAATTGCAAGCTGTAAGCTTCCTTCGCGCAACAGTATAAGACGATCGTCGAAATTTAGGCTTTCGACACCGGTGAACGCGCGCGTCTCTATCAGCGGAACGGATCCGGCTCTGCGTTCCTTACTACAATTTAGAATGCTCAACGATAGTTCTCATCAATCTAAGCTTGCGGTTGCGACTGTGAATATTCGGGTACATAAATACACGGTTGTCAATGGAGGAGAGAAATTAGCCCTAAGGGGCGGCGAAACAGTGCACCATCGCGATGGTGCCGGGAAGCTCCGAAGCCGAGCCAGTTTCGCGGACACCCAACCGGTTGTGTAGGAGAAGTCGACAATGCCAAAAAATACGGCCGCCTTATCCAACCGAGTTCCGGCGGCGGATGGTCGAGCCAGCACGCTCCCGCCGCACGCAGTATGAATTGACCCGCGAGTTCGAGCCGTCGGCGCAAGTCATCGGGAACCGAGCTGCCCAAGCCGACCGTGACAAACAGGCCTCACATACGGCGAACTTGCCATCGAGGTAGGCGTGCCAAGATGGAGCCGAGCAAACACATAATTTCATATAAGAGTTTAAGCCGCCCCACAGCATGCTGGTGCCAGCGCCAACTCGTTACCTTGGCGCTGAGGGTTTCTGGGAAAGAAAGCGGACAGGGTTGATCGAAAAGCATGTGGGCCGTCTGCAGGTAAAAGACTGAACACCCTCTGCCAACGTTTTGGGTGAGGCGCTCGAGCAGATGACCATGATTGAGTTCACCAACAAATCGGTCAAACAGAAGAATTAGGTCATACGCATCCCGCAAGGATAGATTTGCAAACCAAAAGCCTCATTGACTAAGCTGGCTATGCGCAATGTTATGAACAATCAGATCTTCGGGATACGGCAACAAAACAGTTTGACCATCAACTTCATGTTGGGTGGCATTGTCGACAACATGGGCGGTGGGCAGAGCGCTGCGCCATCGTTTAGCGATGAGATGTGTGTGCAGTTCAACGGCGGCCGGATGCAGGTTGTGAATCAACGGATGTGCATGGTGGTGATTGGGCGGCAAAGGCTTTGGCCGGCTCGTGTCGACGTAGCCATGATCTCTTAATGCTACAACACATTCAACTAAATGCTCCTTTGGCACGAGCAGATCGATGTCGCCTATCACGCGCTGTGACAAGTTGGAATAGAGTCCGAGAAGAACGTGCGCCGTTCCCTTGAGGAACAGCGGAGTTACTCCAATGTCGTCCAATACATGGATGAGATCGGCCATTTGATTGAGAATTTGCTGATTGCGCTGTCGATTGAGCCCTGCAAGGCTACTGAGATAGTTACGGAGTTCCAAATCCAAAAGCGCCAGCAATCCCCTCTGTTGTAGCTTGAGACTTAAAGCAGGCGCGACCAAATGTTCGCTCGCTATGGCAACCATCTGACGCCAGTCTATTGACCCTTCCGTGATCCAAGTGCGAAGCTCGCCATTACAGTCAGGGGTCGCGTTCGGCGCCAGAAGACGGCCAATGATTTGCTGCACTTCGAGTGGCGTCATCTACCCGAGACCAATATGACTGGTTGCAAACATTGCTATCAGTTGCTTGTGGCCTGCTCTCCGAAAAGTCTACCGATTTGATGAAGAGTACCTCTTCAAAAAGGACACGGAGTGACCAGCTTCCATTGAGTGGTCCGGTTTCAATGTTAGTGCACTACAGGGTCCGCGGCTAAGGGGAGTGGCGGCGCTCTTACAATCGGAGACGATTTTGTTA
>CAYWBS010000567.1:0-2802 GCA_964456215.1 uncultured Hyphomicrobiaceae bacterium | reverse complement strand
GGACATTTTCAGCATCGGGAATCTGGTTTTCGGGATACGAAAACACAAAATAAAACGAAATTATCCCTTTCGCGTAGGTTGGTACTAGCCGTAGGCCACCTGCGATTCGCGACGACTTATTGTTGTATTTCAATGGTTTAGAGCCATATTCGGTGTGATTCGCCCTGCTAATTTGACAGTTTGTAGGTTAGCGTACGCCATCCTACAATTTAAATTGTGTAATATCATATACTTGCTGAACGTCGGCCTATTCATTGACTTTACGGGGTTTCCGGCCTATTCCGGCTCATGGTTACCACCAATCCGTCTGATCCTTACGAAGCCGCCGATGCCCCGCTTAGGGAGCAGGAGACGCGCCTTGTTGCCGAGCTAGATGCCGTTCGCAAACTGCGAGCGAATATCGCTGCGGCACGCGCTGGCTCTGCGAGCCGTGGCCTTTTTGTTCCTGCGCCCGTGAGCGGCGCAGAGAATGTCTCTACGGCCACGCCTATCGTCGCGGCGGGAAAATTTAAAGGGATGGGTCTGGGCGAGGCTTGCGTCACACAGCTGTCCGAAAATCGCGGCGTCGAATTGACCGCCAAGCAGGTATGGGCTGCGATTTCGGCAGCCGGGTTCAGCATTCTATCCGAGCGCCCAGAGGCGGCGGTTAATTGGGCGCTTCGAAAGAGAGAGGTAAAGGAAGCCGATATTATCCTTGTCGGTGACGGCAAGTGGGGCCTAGTCGAATGGTATTCGCCGGCACAGATCAAGAAATTTCGCGACGCGCGCAACAATGCAAGCGGGCGAAATCACATTGAACATGTAGAGCGAACTAAGGCTGGTATCGCGAATGCCAAGCGGACGCGGCTTGATCATTGGGGCCGCAAGCGTTCGATTACTGGCGAGCAGATGGCGGCCGCTTATCATGCAATTCAGAACGGCGTGAAATCTAAGTTACAGGCTGCCAAGGCTGCCAAGATGGCGTGGCCAACCTTCAACTTTTATTGGTGCAACTACGAAATGGAAAACTGGAAACCCGGCGAACCCTTCCCTCCGGCGCGCCGAGCTACCGAAAAGAAAAGTTCAGATTTCAAATTGGAGGATATGTGGCCGCACGATCAGGCGAATGGTCACACGAACGGAAACGGGACCGCAGTTGGGTCTGCGGTCCCGCACTAATCGGACGTGGTGTAAGAAACACGTCTTAGGTCAAGCTCAAGGGGCGCAGTGATAACCAGGCACAAGGCCCGCCTGAGAAGATGCCGGTATCAACTCCGGTCGTCCGTCCATACCCCGGCTGCAAAGGGCCGCATAACCGTTGCAGTCGGCAGCCACCGCGAGGGTGGTAGCAGAGGTGGGAGCCTGTCCAGTGCCCACGAAGCAAACCGGGGGAGGCGCGGAAACCCCCGGGGGAGGCGTGTCATGCAACAATGACACTTAGATGTGGCGCGTCGCCGGCTAGCCCCGGCGGCGCGACCACCCTATATATACTAAGTCCTTGAAAACATTGCAAGACTCAAAATCGGCGAGTCATTCTGAGCGCAAAATCAAGGGGTTATCGTGGTAAAAAATCGCGAGCAAGAGTTTAGCGACGAGGAAGCCGCGCGTCGCGCGACTGATGCCTTACGTCGCGCACTTACGACGCCGTACAAGCCGCAACGCGAGATGGTCGGCAAGTCGGGCCGACCATCCAAGCGGAAAACTAAAAAGAAGATTCGAGCCAAGCGATGAGCTTCCTCAATTTGCGGATCGCTCGGTCATGCCGGTTGCGCTGAACGAGATTGCCGGTAAGTGAGCCGCTTGCCCGCCGCACCTTTGATCGCACGCATTGCGCGGGCCTCATCGTTCACGCCGAGCGCCATCCGGTTGGAATAACGAAAATCAAATTCCGTCAAATAGCGGTGTAGGTGCTGCTCACCGCAATGCTGATAAGTCCCGCGCATTCCGCGTTTGAACACCGAGAAATAATTTTCAACGGTGTTGCTATGGATCACGCGGTTGTTTGTGCGGCGGACGTATTCGTTCTGAGAGTGGGTGACACGATGGTGCTCTACCATCCGCGCGCTATTATAGAGGCCGCTTTCGTCAGTGTGCAGGCGGCTTTTGCGATGGACGTTATCAGCAAGAATTTTGCTGATGGTTAGCTGATTGGCACGCTCGATATGGAAGCTGCGCGCAGCACCGCCACGTTCAACAAGCGCGACAACCGAACGCTTGGATGAATGACCGGCCTTGCCGTGACGCGTGCGCGTGTTCACAACGTCCTTATCGCCAAAATACGTCTCGTCGGCTTCCACATCCTTGCCGACGCCACCGAGCGGAGTCGGGGCGGTGTCCTTCATGCTCTCGCGGATGCGATGTGCCATGAACCATGCTGTCTTGTAGGTGACACCGATGGTGCGATGAAGCTGATGGGCGCTGATCCCTTTTTTGCTGCCCGCCATCAGGCGATAGGCCAGCACCCACTTGTTCAGCGGGACGTGGCTGCTCTCCATGACCGAGCCGGTCGTAACGGTGAACGAGCCGTCACAGCCATTGCAGTGGATCAGGCCAGGGCGATGGCTCTTACCGTCGAGGCGGTAGACCTTATCGAAAGACCCACAATGGGGGCACACCGGGCCATCCGGCCAGCGGATCGCCTCAAGGTGCTCCCGAGCCTTGATTTCATTGGTGAAAATCGGGTCTGTCAGGTTGATAGTCACGGCCATGTTCCTTTTGATGAGGAAACACTAGCACTTGTGGCTACCTATGTCAAAGGGATAATTCCGAAATAAAAGCCAGCTCAGCAGGTTAGCGGGCGCTCCGATGAAATTATTGGCCCGG
>CAYWBS010000566.1:0-2812 GCA_964456215.1 uncultured Hyphomicrobiaceae bacterium | reverse complement strand
GTTGGAGGCACACAGCACCTCGGCCGTAGAACGATTGATAGGCTGCCCCGGGTTTCGCTGCGCTCCACCCGGGCTACTTGTTGTTCGTCGTTCACACAAACAAGGCCGGGCAGCCATTTGCGGCGCCCGGCCTTCGTATTTCGCGTATTTTATCGGAGATACTGGACCGCCGATTTATTTCAGCGGCTCCGCCCGGCCGGGCCCGCCAAGCCGGTAAGTGAGCCCGATGAGGCCGGTAAATTGGTCCTCGCTCGCGACGATGGGACTGTCCGCGGCATCGCCGACAAGGCGCGAATACTCACCGAAGGCGGCCACATACCATCTGTCCGTTATCCCGATCGTGGCTTTCAGGGAGGCGTGAACGTCCTTGATGCCGCTATCGGGATCGAATGGGGCAAGCGGACCCGAGGCGACGCCGAAATAGGTGTCCATATAATCGTCGCTGGCGAAGGTGACGCCGGCCCGTCCTTTTAGCGTCACGCGCTCCGATATCCGGCTCTCGGCGCCGATCCCGGTGCGGATCAGATAGCCCGGATCGTCGCCATTGAAGCCCTGATGGAAGGACAGGTCGGCGAAGAAACCGCCAAAATCATATTTGATATAACCGCCGGCGACGAAGGCGCCGTCGACATCGCCGAGCCCGTTCAGGATCGCCGCATCGTTCTCGTCGCGATCGAACCAGTAGCCGGCGAGCGGGCCCACTTCGAAGCCGTTTCTGCGAATAAGCGCATACCGGACATCGTCAATGCCCGCGAAGGAAAAGCGCCCGGGCCCGGAGCCGAGAACCACCGCATAGGGGATGGCGTAGACGTCATATTCGTCCGACCCCTCATATTTCGGCTTGACCAGAACGGCGCCGCCGACGGCCAGGTTGGCGATGAAAGAGCCGTCACCCGGCGCACCGTCATAGAGCCCGCCGGCCTTGGAAACGCCCGGAAAGCAGAGCCCGGCCGCGCATAGGGCGGCGGCGCAGGAACGCGCCAGGGTCTTGAGAAAACGCTTGGAACAGCCCATACCAATGCCCCCGACCGCCCGCAGGCGGTTCGTAATTTTCCGGCGATACTATTGCATTGTAACGTGTTGCGCCAGTGTTTAGAGGCCACCCCGGGGCCCATATCATGTCCGCGAGCGGCGGCCTTTCTTGACGGGCCTTTACGTTCCCGCCTATTTATGAGCCGATACCCCTTTAAGCAGCTAGGAAAGACGTTGCGTCATGCCCGCGCCAAGAAGCCTCTACGACAAAATCTGGGACGATCATCTGGTCGATGCCCAGGACGACGGAACCTGCCTGATCTATATCGACCGCCATCTCGTCCATGAAGTGACCAGCCCGCAGGCGTTCGAGGGCCTGCGCATGGCCGGCCGCAAGCTGCGCGCGCCCGATAAGACCCTCGCGGTGGTCGATCACAATGTCCCGACGACGGACAGAAAGCATGGCATCGACGATCCGGAATCGAAGCTTCAGGTCGAAACGCTGGCGAAGAACTGCGCCGAATTCGGCGTCGAATATTTCGACGAAATCGACCCGCGCCAGGGCATCGTCCACATTATCGGACCGGAACAGGGCTTCACGCTCCCGGGCACGACGATCGTCTGCGGCGACAGCCATACGGCGACCCATGGCGCCTTCGGCGCCCTGGCGCATGGCATCGGCACTTCGGAGGTCGAGCATGTGCTGGCGACCCAGACGCTCATTCAGAAGAAATCCAGGAATATGCGCGTTACGGTCGACGGCAGGCTGCCGGACGGGGTGACCGCCAAGGACATCATCCTGTCGATCATCGGCGAGATCGGCACCGCCGGCGGCACCGGCCACGTCATCGAATATGCGGGCGAAGCCATTCGCGCGCTGACCATGGAAGGGCGGATGACGGTCTGCAACATGACCATCGAGGGCGGTGCCCGCGCCGGGCTGGTCGCCCCGGACGAGACAACGTTCGAATATCTCAAGGGCCGCCCGCGCGCGCCCAAGGGCGGAGCCTGGGAACTGGCCATGAGCTATTGGCGGACCCTCAGGTCCGACGATGGCGCGGCGTTCGACAAGGAGGTCGGGCTGGATGCCGCGAGCCTGCCGCCGATCGTCACCTGGGGAACGAGCCCCGAGGACGTGGTCGCCGTCACCGGCGCCATTCCCGACCCGGAGGATGTCCAGGATGAAGGCAAGCGGGCGTCCATGCGCCGCGCGCTTGAGTATATGGGTCTCACCCCCGGCACGAAGATGACCGACATCCATGTCGACCGCGTCTTTATCGGCTCCTGCACCAATGGCCGGATCGAGGACCTGCGCGCCGCCGCGGCGATTGCCAGCGGCAAACGCGTCAGTGAAAAGGTCAACGCCATGATCGTGCCCGGCTCCGGGCTGGTGAAGGAGCAGGCGGAGCAGGAAGGGCTCGACAAGATCTTTATCGAAGCCGGATTCGAGTGGCGCGAGCCGGGCTGTTCCATGTGTCTGGCGATGAACGCGGACAAGCTTCTGCCCAAGGAGCGCTGCGCCTCGACGTCAAACCGCAATTTCGAGGGCCGCCAGGGCCGCCAGGGCCGCACCCATCTGGTCTCTCCGGCGATGGCCGCGGCGACGGCGATCGCCGGGCATTTTGTCGATGTGCGCGAAATCGGGTCGTAAGCGGCGTGGAATTTCGGTGGTGTCTCCGTTTGAATGTCAGCAGTAGATTATGGGGCAACCGATAACGTTCGGTTCAGGTTCGTCCGCTTGCGCCTCGTTGTAGACTTTCGGTACAAGGCAGAGTTTGAGCAAAGGCTGACTAAGGCATGCAAGTAATGTCCGCCCAGTAGTTTGAGCAAGCCGAAAGCA
>CAYWBS010000565.1:0-2815 GCA_964456215.1 uncultured Hyphomicrobiaceae bacterium | reverse complement strand
TGGCGACGAAAACGTTCTTCTCATTGAACGGGCGTGCGACGTGGCTGAAATCCTTTCTGTCGCGGGAATGCCAGTAGCCGCCGTGAATGTAGACGATCAGCGCCTCGCAATCGGTCGCTCCGGCGGGCTTGAAGAGATCGTAGCGTGACCGGTCGCTGTCGCCATAGGGAATGTCGAGCTTGGCGTTCGCGGACTGGCGATAAGCCTGAGCGAGTTCCGGCCAGCACGCCGTGATCCCGACATGTTCGGGAACCCGCTTGCGGTTGTTGTATTCAAGCTCATAGTCAATGTTCGCTTCAACCATCGCTCTCGTTGTCTTTTAAAATTGACCGATTGGCAATTGCAGCGTGTCTTACCAATACCACCCTGCCCGGAGATCCTTGGTCTGCTTGGCGTTTTTCTCGTCCTCGCCGGTCTCCTTGATCAGGAAGACATGGCCCTGCCGCGAGTCACCGGCTGGAAAGTAATAGCCACCGCGCGATATGAAATGCTCACGGTTCAGTTCAAGCTTTGCACGGTCCGCTTTTGTCCGCTCGCGCACATTATAGGTGTAGACCATTCCGAGGACGGGAAGGACAGCTGCCATCGCGGTGACGCCCAACACGCCAATCAGTCTTCTTGCCTGGCCGAATAGCTCATTGCTGGCGGTAACAATCATGATGGCGGCGACAAACGAAATGATGGCCACGATGAGCCAGGGCACATACTTCCTCTCCACCGCTTGCAAGTGTTGCGTGGCGCGTTCCAATTCGTCGATTTTCACGGCCGCGACCTGAGCTTGTGCGGCTTCGTCAGCCGGCAGCTTTGCCAAGAATCTCTCAAGATTGATCTTTTCACTTCGCATACCCGTATCTCCCGGAATGGGCGGACAGGATATCAGGATATATTGTGATGTTCGTTTGTGGGAATATTTTGTGTCACGGGCACAAGGGGCCGGCTGGGTGGCGGGGGTGTCATTCCTCATGATCCGAGTGGCGATCGGGATCGTCGTCATCGTCCAGAAAATCAAGGGTTGCATCGATCCGTTGCGTCTCCGCGCAAGTAAGGTCCTCGGCGCGGCGGACGATGTCGGCGCCGAAACGCTCCGTCAGCCGGTCAATCGCCATTTCCAGCTTTCGCCGCCTTGGGGGTTCCTGGAAGAGGCCAAGCTGCTCGGGTCCTTCTTGGCTGATTAGATCGAATGCCGCCATGCCGACCAGCCGGAACGGGCCTGGGTGGTCGAACTCGCGAAGAAGGGCGGTGCCTGCGGACAGAAGTGTTTGTGCGACATCACTTGGTTCGTTGAGCAGACGCTGTCGGGTCAATATCTGAAAATCGGAAGTCTTAAGCTTTACGCGGATACCTCGGGCACGAAAGCGTTTCCGTCTGAGGCGCCGGCCGATCGCATCCGCCGATCGGCGCAGGTGCAACTCGATGTCCGCCCGGCTGCACACGTCGGCGCCAAGAGTGCGCTCCGAGCCGATGCTTTTCGAGCGGCGACGGCCGACAACTTCTCTCGGATCTTCCGCATGGGACAGGGCAAAGAAATGTGGCCCCGCCTTGCCGAGTTTTTTCTTCAGGAATTCGGGATCGGCGGCGGCAATGTCCCCGATCGTCCTGAGACCGATGTCGTGAAGGCGTTTCTGGGTCTTCGGTCCGGCCCCCCAAAGGCGCGACACGGGAAGAGGCGCGAGCCATGCCTTTGCCTCGTCCGGCGTCACGACGGTCAGTCCGTCCGGTTTCCGGAAAGCGCTTGCGACCTTGGCGACATATTTCGTCGCTGAAAGTCCGACGGATGCCGTCAGTCCACCGGTCGCGTCCAGAACAGCGTCCTTGATTTTGCGGCCGATCGCCTCCGGCGCGCCGAACAAGTGATTGGCGCCGGTCATGTCAAGAAAGGCCTCGTCCAAGCTGATCGCTTCCACGTCCGGCGAGAAATCGGAAAAAACGCGCATGATCATCCCGGAGACTTGCTGATAACGCTTGAACCGGGGGCGGACGATGATGGCGCCCGGGCAGAGGCGACGCGCCCTGGCCATCGGCATGGCGCTTCCGACGCCGAAGGGGCGCGCTTCGTAGCTAGCCGTCAAGACGACGCCGCGGCCGCCCGGCGACCCGACGAGAATCGGCCGTCCGCGCAATTTCGGGTCGTCGAGCTGCTCTACTGCCGCATAGAATGCATCCATGTCGGCATGGGCAACAATGCGGGGCCAAGCCGGTATCAATGTCGCCTTCCGAGCCTCGGCTGAGGAGCCAGTCAATTGCAAATTAGGTTATAGGCTGCAACGAGCCAGCGGAACAGTTTTTGGCCGTGGATCAACAGCTTTGCTTCCGCGCACCGTCGAATCTGTGATTAACGTTAAAGACTCGAGGGCGAAAGCAAAACCCTGAAGGTATGATTTGATGAAACGATAATGGATTTTTGGGCAGCCTTTTGCCTAGCCTCAACTATAATAATTCCTTACACTATAAGAGATTGTCGGAGCCAACGAATTGATCTTGCGTTATGTTGGCTTTAAATGATGTGATATGGAAGAAAGTGAATCCGGGTGCGAAAATCCGACCGTTGCATTGGGCCGAATGTTGGGCAAGGTGGACGGCGTCAGGTACTTCAGCACTCAAAAAAGGGAACGCGTTCACAAAGAGACGCGCGAGTAGGGAAGAGGAGAATTCGTGCCCAAGCTACTGGAGATCAACGACCTTCATACCCAATTCTTCATATCCGCAGGAACCGTCAGAGCCGTCGATGGCATCTCATATGATGTCAATGAAGGTGAGACGGTTGCGCTTGTGGGCGAGTCGGGGTGCGGAAAGTCCGTCAGCGCTCTGTCTATTC
>CAYWBS010000564.1:0-2825 GCA_964456215.1 uncultured Hyphomicrobiaceae bacterium | reverse complement strand
CTGGTTTGAATCGCCGCGCGGAGATGCGGTGTCACAATCCGCCAAATGCGCCGGCCGCTGCTCAAGCCATCAAAAGGAGCACCGAACCGGTCCTTCACTCGGTGGTCAGGACGACTCTGCCGACGATCTTGCCGTTTGCCAGATCGCGCAACGTTGCGTCCGCCTGGTCCAGTGGCCGGGTGGCGACCGGGATCGGCCTGACATTGCCCGAGCGCACCAAATCGATCAGCTCACGCAAGTCCCGGCATGAGCCCACATAGGAGCCTCGGATCGTTAGCGCTTTCTGCGGCAGCATGGGCAGCGGCATCCTAAGGGTTCCGCCATAAAGACCGACGACGACATAGCGGCCCGTTTTGCGCAAACTGAAAATGCCCAAACGCGATGTCTGCTCGCCGCCGACCGTGTCGACGACGGCTGTTAGCCGTCCTTGCGTCATCTCCGTCAGCTTGGCGACGGGATCACCCAAGGCCTTCGGATTAAGTGTCTGATGCGCACCGAGTTCACGCGCCGCCTCAAGCTTGGCGTCATCGACATCGACGGAAAGGATGCGCGGCGCCCCCATGGCACCGGCTAACGAGACGGCGGTCAGGCCCAGGCCGCCCGCGCCCATGATGCAAAGCCATTCATCGTCTTCGACGGGCAAGGCTTTTTTCAACGCCGAATAAACGGTAACGCCCGAACAGGCATAGGGGGTCACGACGGTCGGATCGATACCATCGACGTCGACCAAGAATTTGGGGTGTGGAACGATTAGGTGGGTAGCATAGCCACCGTCGCGCAGGACACCGATAGGCGTCATGGCCACGCAATCGTTTTCATGTTCCGCGATGCAGGCCCGGCAGGTGCCGCAGCCGATCCAAGGGTGAACAAGCATGGTCTTGCCGATTGGCACATCGCCCGCATCCGGTCCAGCGCCGGCAATCTCGCCAAGGACCTCGTGGCCGAGCGTCATCGGCAGTTCCATGCCTCTGTCCGTCATCCGGAATTTTTGTCCATCGCCATAATCGAAGTAGCCTTCGGAGATGTGTATATCTGAGTGGCAGACGCCGCAGCGGCGCACCTTGACAAGCACTTCAGTGCCCTCGGGCACCGGATCCGGTCTTTCGATTTCACGTAATGGCTGGCCGAATTCGACAAGTGCGTAACTTTTCATGCGTGTCTCCTTGAGCTGTCGGAGATCTTCATATCACGAACAAAAGCGAGCCGCTCCTGTTCAACGTTGCGTAACCCCGCAGGCAATACCTTTTCCGATGCGGTTCGCGCTTGCATCGATGCTGCCGGCGGCGGCGGACCGCGCCAATCATTTCGGTCATTGGCACTTCGCCAAATAGCCTCTATCATTACCTCTGTCCCCCAACTATTTCCTTGTAAATGGTTCGGACAGGGTGCCTTCGGGGACATGGGCGTAGCCGCTCGAAGGCGCCTTTTAATGTTATTGTCAACGCACGCCGGCCGACAGGCATACGAAACACATATTCGTGCAATCACGTCCGGCGCCTGCCGATCCGGCATCGAGCTGTCCGTGCCGGTTCCTTTGGTATAGACGCAAATTTGGGGATCTTCCGCGACACGCTGTCATGGGTAGTATCGTCTCCGCCGGGCAGGGAACCGGCAGGCAAGGCTGAATTCATAGGAGCAAATTCGTTGATTAGCATTGAGAACGTTGCCAAGAAGCGGCTTGAGGCTGGAGAGCTTTCACTAGGGGTCGGCATACGTCAGGCCCGCACGGTTGATATCGGCAAGGCGATGATGGCGGCAGGCTTCGATTGGCTCTTCATCGACATGGAACACAATGCCATGGATATCGACGTCGCCACCCAGATCTCCGTCGCGGCTCAGGATGCGGGCATTACGCCCCTCGTCCGTGTGCCAGGCTTTGAACACCATCTGGCGGCCCGCGCTCTCGACGGCGGCGCCCAGGGTATCGTTTTTCCCCATGTCGACGACGCCGAGACGGCGGCGCGATTGGTCTCCTATTGCCGTTATCCGCCAGCCGGCAAGAGGTCGATGACCGGCGCGCTGCCGCAGCTTGATTTCGGACAACACCCGATCGCGGATGCGGCGAGCGCCCTCAATGCGGCGACGCTTGTGGTCGTCATGTTGGAGACGCCGGAAGCAATTGAGAGAGCCGATGCCATTGCCGCCGTGCCGGGGGTTGACGCCCTGCTCATTGGAACGAACGATCTCTGCATGGAGATGGATATTCCGGGAGCTTTCGCCGACGAGCGCGTGGTGGCCGCCTACGGGGCGGTCATTCGCGCTTGCAAGACCCATGGCAAATTTCCCGGCATGGGTGGCATCTACGCACCGGATCTCATGAAGCGCTATATCGAGCAAGGTATGCGCCTCATTCTATCGGGCAGCGATTTCGCCTTTATGATGAATGGCGCCAAGGGACAGGCCGCTGCCCTGCGTGCGATGCTTTAGATCATGGGAAACTTTTATCGAGCCGCTTCGCCGGCGGGGGCGAGCGCACGCTCGGCATCCCTCCGGATACGGGCGACCATGGACAAAAAGCCGTTCGAGCGCTGTGGCGTCAGATGTTCCAGCAGGCCGAGCTTCGCGAAGGTCTGGTGCGGATCGATCGCCAGAATCCCTTTGGCGGACTTTTCCGAATAAATGGCGAAAAGGATTGCGATCAGTCCGCGAACGATGTGAGCATCGCTATCACCGGCAAATCGCAACACGGGATTGGCGGCGGACTGGCTGCGATCGACGACCGTTGCCAGCCAGACCTGACTGACGCAGCCTTGAACCTTATTGCTGGCGGACCTGTCCGTTTCGGCAAGCGGGGCGAGAGTCTTGCCGAGCTCAATCACAAAACG
>CAYWBS010000563.1:0-2826 GCA_964456215.1 uncultured Hyphomicrobiaceae bacterium | reverse complement strand
AGCGAGCGAACTCCTACGATTCGGAGCGCACCTGTGGCGTCGTCTAAGGCCATGAACAGCGACTCCTGCTTTTCCACAGCACGCCGAAGACGTCGGGTGATGCGGCGCCGAAGCTGCACTGGCAGTGCCTTTCGCAGCCCAGGACGATGCACGAGCGGCGCGGCGAAGTTTTGCAATCGATGTGTCGAGAGGAATGACCAGAGTCCCTCGGAATCCAAAGCCGTATCGGCGACGTGGCGGCGAATGGACTCTAATACCGATCTACTGACGTCGCCGACTGTAACCGTCGCGGCGAATGCGGCATACTGCTCGGTGAGATTCGAAGTCACGTGCTTATCCTCCGATCATGGCCGGCCCACAATATCACGAGATCCAGATGAAAAACACACGCTTCAAAATCATCGACAGTTTATTGCCTCAGACTACTTTCGATTTGCGAAGTTCATCAAGTCTTGCCGCATCATAGCCCAATCCGGCGAGGATTTCTTCCGTGTGTTCCCCGAGCTTCGGTGCTGGATTCGCGGGCGTCTCCTCGCCACCACATCGGACCGGAGATTGCAGCATCCGGTATGGTCCATATCCGTTAAGCTCGATCGTCTGGATTCGGCCGCCTTCCGTCACGAAGGGATTCTCCAAAGCCTCCCGAATGTCGAATATTGGAGAGGCGGGGACGCGGCCTGCAAATATCTCAAGCCAATCCGACGTCTTTTTGCCGCTGAGCTCGCTATCCAACATTTCCTGGATCAGTTCACGGTTCTCGAGGCGGCCCTTGAAAGTGTCAAACCGCCGATCTGATATCCATTCTTCCTTGCCTAGAACCCGGCACAGTTCAGGCCAGAATTTCTCCTTATTGCACATAATGTAAACCCAGCCGTCCTGCGTCTTATAAAGCTGGCAGGGCGTCAATGACGGATGCTGGGAGCGCGGCAGGCGCGCTTGAACGTGGCCCTCATTCAAATACCATATGGCGGGATAGGATGTGTTCGATAGCGCAATATCGAACAAGCTGACATCCATGTTGCGACCTTCGCCGCTCACCTGCGCGCCGGTAACACCAGCAAGTAGCGCATAGGCCAAAGCAACGCCGGTCATCTGGTCGACCACCGACAGACCAAATCGCGTCGGCGGCGTCCCCGGCTCGCCCGTCATAGAGAAATAGCCGGCTTCCGCCTGCATGAGATAGTCAAAGCCCGGCCAATTCGCCCTTGGACCATTGCGGCCATAGGCGGACAAATGAGCACAAACAATTTTGGGGTTCACATCTTTGAGGGCGCCATAGGTCAGGCCGAGCTTGTCCGGCACGTCGCCACGGAGATTGGATGCCACAGCATCAGCCGTTGCCACCAGGTCGCGGAAGACCATATGGCCGTCGGGCTGGCTCAGATCGAGACCGAGGCTTTTCTTGTTGCGGTTATAGGCGTGAAAGAATTCCGAGTCCTCGTCGGTAAAAAAATAGGGTCCGACGTCCCGTGCGAAATCACCCCCCGTATTCGGGTTTTCAATCTTGATGACTTCCGCACCTTGGTCGGCCAAAAACATTGTGCCGAATGGACCGGCGCCATATTGCTCAACGGCGAGCACGCGAAGGCCTTCCAGCGGAAGCATCTACAACTGCCTTTCCAGGGCCCGGCGCATTAATGCGAGTTCAGGATGGCCGACCCTTAAACTCTTGGTTTTATCATTGGTAGGACTTTGGATAGGCGCGAATATTAGCCGAATTCAAGTGGCAAATATGTGTCCCAAGAGAGACATACCCCCCCAGCCATTACCACTCGAACTATTGATGAAAAGGCCGGCAATGTGCACAAACGCACACTAAGGTAGGCGCATTTGCATTGCCGACCATCTGATTTTGCGGTTTTTTGGACCTATTCTTTTCGCATTCGTGTTTTGACAATGAAATTTATCAGCCCTTTTTGCCCGCTTGCCCTCCGGTCAAGATTTTGCCGATCGTACGGATCGGCCACGTAATGATTTTCACGATGCCGGGTGTGGTTTTGGTGGCTTCCTTCTTCGCCATCTTGTCCGCATATGCGACATTGACACTCGAAAGCGCCAGCATGGCACCAAACGTGATAGCCAAAGCAAGATGCATGATACGTAACATGATTTCCCCTCCAGGGTTTTCTCAGCCCATCCCGCAAGAAAACCGATCATGAGTTCCGCTTTGGCGTAAACGCAACCAATTCCTTTTGCGTTGACCGCCGCGCCATTTATCACTGTCACTGTGGCAAATAAACCTAGGCTGAATTTCGCTCCACAAGCTGGCGAGCAATGACGATGCGCTGAAGCTCATTTGTCCCTTCACCGATCGCAAGCAATGGCGCGTCTCGATAATAGCGCTCGATGTTATATTCTTTTGAATAGCCATAGGCACCATGAATGCGCATCGATTCCATGGAGTTTTCGACGGCGGCCTCTGTGGCAAAAAGCTTGGCCATTCCGGCTTCCAAGTCGCACCTTTGGCCCGAATCATAGGCGCGCGCCGCCTGCTCAACCAACAGACGTCCGGCCTCAACTCGGGTCGCCATATCGGCGAGCTTTATCTGAATCGTTTGATGGTTGCAGATCGGCTGACCGAAGGTTTTTCGTGACTGCGCATATGCGAGCGATTCGTCAAGGCACGCCTTGGCGAGACCGACCCCTCGCGCCGCCACATTTATTCGACCAAGTTCCAACCCGCTGAGGATCTGCTGCAGGCCACGTCCCTCTTTCTCACCAACCAGATTTTCCACCGGAACCCGGACATTAACAAATTGGATTTCCCCCGTGTCGATTCCGCGATAACCCAACTTGTTCAGCTTGCGTGCCTTATAACCCCACTCC
>CAYWBS010000562.1:0-2826 GCA_964456215.1 uncultured Hyphomicrobiaceae bacterium | reverse complement strand
ATGGGTCTCGCCGGGGCCGGAGTGGCGTCGGCGATCGTCGCCGCAGGTCTGGCCGTAGGCTTCGCCGCCTTTGCCGTGCTCAATGGCGAGATGCGCCGGCTCTGCTTGTTCCGGCGCTGCTTTAGGATCGACTGGCGGCATCTCGTTGAGATCTTCCGCCTCGGTATTCCGATCGGCTTTTCGAGCATCGGCGAGGTTGGAGTCTATCTGGTTTCCACCGTGATCATCAGCCTGTTCGGGACGGCGGCGCTGGCGGCCCATGCCATTACCCTGCGGATGGCGGGTGTCGTCTATACCTTGACCGTCGGACTGTCGCAGGCGGCAACCGTGCGGGTCGGCTATGCCGCCGGCCGTGCCGACGCGCGCGGGATGTCGGAGTCCGGCTGGACAGCGCTCGTCATTGGCACGGCTTTCGGTCTGGGCATTTTCGTTGTCCTTGCCGGCACCGCCGACAAGCTGCCTTGGTTGTTCCTGAACCATGGCGAGGCCGGCGGTTACGAGGTCGCCACCGCCGCCGCGGGTCTGCTGTTCTTGTTGGGCGCTCTCAACCTCGCGGTCGGACCGGCCTCGTCGGCGACGGCTATTTTGCGGGGGTTCAAGGACACGCGTGTCCCGATGGTGCTCTGCCTCACAGCCAAATGGATCATCGGCATGCCCGTGGCCTATTTCGCGGCCTTTCGCCTGGGTTGGAGCGCCGAAGGCGTGTGGGCGGGACTCGTCGTCGCCGAGGCCGCCACGGCGATCCTGATCGGCACACGGTTGTTGCGTCGCGGCATGGAGCCGTAACGCATGCTGTCATGAACGAAGTGGAGAAGGAACATGAGCGAAATGAACACAGAAAATCCCATGGACCCGAACAAAGCCCTTTGGGAAAAAGGCGACTTCACGCGCATTGCGCGGACCATGCGAAAAAGCGGCGAGGCGCTCGCGAACTCGTTCGGTATCGGCAGGGGTCTCAAAGTCTTGGATCTCGGATGCGGCGACGGAACGACCGCATTGCCGGCGGCAGCGCTCGGCGCGGACGTGTTGGGAGTTGATATTGCGCGCAACCTAGTCGAGGCCGGCAACAGGCGAGCGCGCGAGCAGGGACTCGCCAATTGTAGGTTCCAGGCAGGCGATGCGTCGGATCTGCACACGCTGGACGATCGGAGTTTCGACCTCGTCGTCAGCATCTTCGGCGCGATGTTCGCGCCCAAACCTTACGATGTGGCCAAGGAGATGGTGCGGGTGACCCGGCACGGTGGTCGGATCGTCATGGGCAATTGGATTCCCAACGACCCGACTCTGATCGCGCAGGTCCTGAAAGTCAGCGCGTCCTATACGCCACCGCCGTCGGAAGGCTTCATCAGCCCCATGACCTGGGGCGTCGAGGACGAGGTGATCGCACGCTTCGCCGGCGCCGGCATTGCAAGAGACAAGATCGCGTTCGCGAGGGAGACTTTCACCTTCGATTATCCGGCACCGCCGTCGGACATCGTCCACGACTTTAGACAGTACTACGGACCGACCATGAATGCCTTCGAGGCGGCGGACAAGACCGGCCGCGCCGACGCGCTGCAGGCGGAACTGGAAGCGCTGTTTGGCAGCCACAACACGAGCCCGAGCAAGGATGCCACGTGCATTCCGGCGACTTTCCTGCGGGTGACCGTCGCTCGGGATTGAAGGACTGCTCGTGGCGCTCAGCGAACTAGTTTCCACGCTGAGACGGTCGGCTTCGGGCACGTAGCGGAAATCGAGCTCGACAGTGAAAAATGTCCGCTTCTGGCACTTAGCGGACTTTGGTTTCGACAGGGAAAATGTCTGCTTTCGGGGGTAAAGCGGAAATTTCCAATCAGCTCGCCGATGTCAGTTCATGGCACGCCCCTCAAGCGATGCGGGCTAGGGTGGTGGCAATTCACTTGGTAAGGTTGCCGCCATGCTGCAGGAAGAGCTGATTTTCGTTGGGACCTGTGACATCGCAGGTCATGTCCGCGGCAAGGGCTTTCCGGCGCGAGAGTTGCCGGCCCGCAAGAAGCAGGGCATCGGCTGGACGCATTCGAACCTGATGCAGACGGCCTTCGGGCCGATTTTGGACACGCCGTTCGGCACCGGCGGCGATCTCATGATCGTGCCCGATACGGGCGCGGAGGTCCGCGTCGACTTCGCCGACGGGTCTGCGGTCGAGCATTTCTTTCTCGGCGATATCCGCAACACCGACGGCTTGCCTTGGGAATGCTGCCCGCGCGAATTCCTGCGCCGCGCCATCGCCGCGCTCGATAAAGCAAGTGGGCTTCACCTTATCGCCGCCTTCGAGCAAGAATTCGTCTATACCGGCGTCGAGGATCGCCCGGGCCATGCCTACAGTCTCGGCGCTTGGCGACGGCAGGGCGGATTTGGCGGAAGCGTCGCCGCCGCGTTTCGTGCCGCAGGACTCAAGCCCGACTCGTTCCTGGTCGAGTATGGCGCGCGCCAATACGAGTTCACCATAACGCCGCAACCGGCGCTCAAGGCTGCAGACCAGGCGGTGATCGCACGCGAGCTCACCCGCGCCACGGCCTTCCGGCTCGGCCACCGCGCCATTTTCTCGCCGATGCCCGCTGCGGACGGCGTCGGCAACGGCGTCCACATCCATTTCAGCCTGCATGACGCCTCGGGCGCACCGGTGACCTACGATGCGAAGGGGCCGTTCGGCCTGAGCAAGCCGGCGGCGCAATTCTGCGCGGGCGTGCTGCATCATTTGCCGGCCATCGCCGCCATCACCGCGCCGTCGCCGGTCTCATATTTGCGGCTTACGCCGAACCGCTGGGCGCCGACCGAGATCGACATCGTCAAGCAGGATCGTGGCGC
>CAYWBS010000561.1:0-2829 GCA_964456215.1 uncultured Hyphomicrobiaceae bacterium | reverse complement strand
GAGGAGACCGATCCATCCAAATCCGGCGTCGACATCTACAACTTGCGGAAGTTCCAGCGGTCGAACCAGAACACCTGCATCAATCAGCGCCCGATCGTTCGTGTCGGAGACTTCGTGCTGTCCAGCGACATAATTGCGGATGGTCCGTCAACGGATCTCGGCGATCTGGCGCTCGGGCGCAACGTGCTTGTCGCCTTCATGCCGTGGATGGGATACAATTTCGAGGATTCCATCCTGATTTCGGAGCGTGTCGTGCGCGACGACGTTTTTACCTCGATCCACATCGAGGAATTCGAGATTATGGCGCGCGATACCAAGCTGGGTCCCGAAGAGATTACCCGCGATATCCCCAACGTTTCGGAAGAGGCGCTGAAGAATCTCGACGAGGCCGGTATCGTCTATATCGGCGCCGAGGTTCAGCCGGGCGATATCCTGGTCGGCAAGATCACGCCGAAGGGCGAGAGCCCGATGACGCCCGAAGAAAAGCTTCTTCGTGCGATTTTCGGCGAAAAGGCGTCCGATGTCCGCGATACGTCCCTGAAGCTGCCGCCCGGCGTCGCCGGTACGGTCGTCGAGGTCCGGGTGTTCAATCGCCACGGCGTTGAAAAAGATGAACGCGCCATGGCGATCGAGCGTGAGGAGATCGAGCGTCTCGCCAAGGACCGCGACGACGAACTGCAGATCCTTGATCGCAACGTCTACGGCCGGATGAAAGACACTCTGATCGGCAAGATGGTCGCCAAGGGGCGCAAGGGTATCAAGAAGGATGCGAAGATAACCGAACAGATCCTGGCGGAAATACCCCGCGGTCAATGGTGGGAAATCGCGCTCAAGAACGACAGCGTCATGGCCGAGGTCGAGGCCATTCGCGGGCAATACGAGGACGCCAAGACAAGGCTGGAGCAAAGGTTTGTCGATAAGGTCGACAAGCTGCAGCGCGGTGACGAACTGCCGCCCGGCGTCATGAAGATGGTCAAGGTGTTCGTGGCCGTGAAACGCAAGATCCAGCCGGGCGACAAGATGGCCGGCCGGCATGGCAATAAGGGCGTGATCAGCCAGATCGTGCCGATCGAGGACATGCCTTATCTGGAGGATGGCACGCCGGTCGATGTCGTGCTTAATCCGCTCGGCGTTCCGAGCCGGATGAACGTCGGGCAGATCCTGGAAACGCATCTGGGATGGGCGTGCAGGGGGCTCGGCCGTCAGATTGGCGCCGCCGTGGAAGCCTATAACGCGACCGCGAGAACCAAAACGCTGAAGGCCGAGCTCAACAAGATTTACGGCCGGGACGAGACGATCTCATCCCTTGACGATGAGCAATTGGTCGAGCTCGGAAACAATTTGAGCAATGGCGTGCCGGTCGCGACACCCGTGTTCGATGGCGCTCACGAAGCGGATATCGTGGAATTGCTGGAAGCGGCAGGCCTTGAGACCTCCGGCCAGGTCACGCTGCATGATGGACGAACAGGCGAGTCGTTCGACCGGAAGGTGACCGTTGGCTATATCTACATGCTCAAGCTGCATCATCTGGTCGACGACAAAATTCACGCCCGCTCAATCGGACCCTACAGCCTTGTCACCCAGCAGCCGCTTGGCGGCAAGGCGCAGTTTGGCGGACAGCGTTTTGGCGAAATGGAAGTCTGGGCCCTCGAGGCCTATGGGGCCGCGTACACGCTGCAGGAAATGCTCACCGTCAAATCCGATGACGTCGCCGGACGAACCAAGGTTTACGAGGCGATTGTCCGCGGAGATGACACTTTCGAGGCGGGCATTCCGGAGAGCTTCAACGTGCTCGTCAAGGAAATGCGGGCGCTGGGGCTGAACGTTGAACTCATGCAGAGGCGCGGCAAGGATTCGGAAAAAGACAGTTTGAACAAATTGCCGCCCTCGCGGGCGGCGGAATAGCCGGATGCGCGGGAAAGCCCGACTTTCCTGACGGGTTGACCGGTTGGGAAGCGGCTTGCCCGCCGCCTCCGCCGGGTGCCGATAGAGGCCGAGAGAGAAAGAAAAACCTTTTATCAGGTTCGCTCCGAGACGCCGGAGCCAGGGCCTGAAAGGAGACAGATCGGATGAATCAAGAGATCGTCAACTTATTTAGCCCGCAAACGCCGTCGCAGACCTTTGAGCAGATCAGGATCTCTATTTCCAGTCCCGAGAAGATCCTGTCATGGTCATTCGGCGAAATAAAGAAGCCTGAGACGATCAACTACCGGACGTTCAAGCCAGAGCGTGACGGACTTTTCTGCGCCCGCATCTTCGGCCCGATCAAGGACTATGAGTGCCTGTGCGGCAAATACAAGCGCATGAAATACAAGGGCGTCATTTGCGAGAAATGCGGCGTCGAGGTGACCCTGGCGAAAGTGCGCCGGGAGCGGATGGGGCATATCGAGCTCGCCGCTCCGGTGGCTCACATTTGGTTTTTGAAATCGTTGCCGAGCCGGATCGGACTGCTTCTCGACATGACGCTCAAGGGGCTGGAGCAGGTCCTTTACTTCGAAAAATATATCGTCATCGAACCGGGCATAACGCCGTTTGAGCAAAAACATCTCCTCACGGAGGAGGAGTATCTTGCGGCCCGCGAGGAATATGGGGAGGACAGCTTTACCGCCAATATCGGTGCCGAGGCCATCCGCGAATTGCTCATCGGTCTCGACCTTGAGGAAATTCGCGACAAGCTGCGCCAGGAAATCGCCGAGTCGACATCCGAGCTGAAGCCCAAGAAACTCGGCAAGCGGCTCAAGGTGGTCGAATCGTTCCTGCAATCCAAGAACCGTCCGGAGTGGATGATCCTGACCGTTGTGCCGGTCATTCCGCCCGAGCTCAGGCCGC
>CAYWBS010000560.1:0-2829 GCA_964456215.1 uncultured Hyphomicrobiaceae bacterium | reverse complement strand
CTTTTGCAGCGTAGCACGATGTATTGCCCCCCGCTATTGACTTGTGGGGTGCAATATGATTTCTTGCACCCCACTATTAATTTGTGGGGTGCAATATGAAAAAGATCTCCCTTGCCACACAAACCATGTTTGCCGACCTACTGCAAAGGTGTCTTGACGCTGAATTTGACGAAGAGTTCGACTCGGCAGGCTACTTCAAGCGACGAAAACGCGGCAAAAGATTCTATTGGTATTTCCGAACTGAGGGGCGTGAGAAGCGCGAAAGATACGTCGGCCCCGTTACCGATAAAAGCATCACTGATCGAATTAAGCGGTTCAAAGATCTAAAATCCGATTTCAGAGATCGCCAGACAACGGTTCGGGCGCTGATTTCTGCTGGCCTGCCGGCAACTGACCGTCTCTCTGGTCAAATTGTCGAGGCGATGTGGAAGGCCGGCTTTTTCCGACTTCGCGGTGTGCTGGTCGGCACAATTGCTTTTCAATCTTATGCCGGAATTCTAGGGCTCAATTTGCGAGGCAAAGCCGTACAGACACAAGATGCCGATTTTGCACAGTTTTGGGGGATTTCAAAAAATATCGGTGAAAGCATGCCGTCAATAGTCGACGTGCTGAAAGAAGTTGATGAAACCTTCGTGCCCGTACCGTCGCTGGGAGACCCATTTGTGTCGACGCGATATCGCAATGCGTCTCGCTATTACGTCGATATGCTGACGCCCAATCGAGGTTCTGACCAACACCAAAACCAGCCCGCCCGCATGAGGGCGCTTGCGAACTCAGCTGCGCAACCGCTCCGACATCTCGACTATTGCATTCACGAACCAGAGCGCTCTGTGCTGCTGCATGGTGGAGGCGTTCCCGTGTCAGTGCCGCGCGCCGAGCGGTTTGCGATCCACAAACTAATAGTGGCTGTAGAGCGACAAGATCAGGTCAAGAGTGCAAAAGATCTGTTGCAGGCAGAGACATTAATCGCAGCGCTAACTGTACAACGCCCCTTCGAGTTGGCTGAAGCACTGGCAGTTGCTTGGGACACAGGGCCCAGATGGCGGGACAAACTTGAAAATGGAGCTGTGCGTCTTTCCGCCTCGTGCCGAGACGGGTTAGCGGATGCCATTGACCGCTGGAGAAAAACGCGTCGTGGAAAGAAATGGAAGCCTGCGCCAGAATTCAGATTGATCGCGTAGCTGACGATTAACGCGCCAGTTCCCACAGCACTAACTGCCCCGGCCCCGGTTCCGCCTGGACAATACATTGAACCCGCTTGGCGCGCGGTGCTCCGCCGGTATACTTCGCCATGAGCCTTGGCAGGGGCGCGATATTGGTCCCCATCGCCGACGTTATATGCGAACCGAAAAGAAAGCCCCCGACGGCCGGCCGGGGGCTTTAAAGGTGTTTGGCTGATTGGCGGTTGAATAATACAACCATCGCGGGCAAACACTCGCATCTCAACATTAACAAGTGATTAATGGGCCGTTTTGCCGTACCCGCGCCGGCGCGGCGGTCCTCCAGAGTGTTTGCGGACGCAAGACCGGCGGCCGCTTTTCCTGGCAACGCTCTAAGCGCCGAGTCAGGGCGCCGGGAAAAGTCCGGTGGACTTCATAAAATAGGGCGCCATCAGGGCAATGGTGGCGGCTTGGACGTTTTTGATGCTTTCCATCGCCGGGCGCAATGCTTCCTTGACGGCGGCAGGCGGGGCGCTCATGGCAAACGGGTACGGGGTGGTGAATTCGTCGTCGCGCCACAGGCCGAGAGGATCAAACATCTGTTCCATGGCCGAACGCCGGCGCTGAAACGGATTTGCAAAGGCGGCGAAGGGACTGGCCGGCAATTGGAACCACAACGATTGGGACCAGGGCGGCGCCGCCGCGGTCGGCCATGGCGAAGCCGCCGCCGGCCATGTAAATGGGAAAAACGGGAGCGAGGTCTTCGGCTGCCATTGCGGGGCCGAAAACTTGAACGGGTCGAACATCGGAAATCCGGAGCCATTGGCGGTCGTGGCCGGAAGGTCCGACCGCGCCTTGCTCCGGGACTTGGACTTGCCTCCGCCGCCGGGTACGGCCTTGGCGGCCGCATCCATGGAAGCGCCGGCGACGGCCAAGGCCGCCGACGCGCCACTGACCATGATTTCAGTTGCGCATTGCGCCATTTTTGCCTGCAAAGCGAATAATGGAAACACGGGACTTCTCCTTGACCGGCTGCAAAGCCTTGAACTGCGCCGCGCCATCGCGGCCTCGTCCTTCATTATATGCACTGCACAATGAAATGACAATACTATATTGCAATGCAACAAACAAAGTCTTAAGCCCTGCGGCCGGCAATCAGCCAATAGACGAAACCGGCGACAAATCCGGATGCGGAGAAGATGATCATATAGCGGGCGTTCGGCGCCGCCCAGGTGATGCCGTCGCCGGTCGCGTAAAGGAGTGGCAGTGCCAGCAGCGCCGCTCCGCCGGCGAGCACGTAATAGATTGCCGAGCGGATACGCGCGACCTCGCCGATGATGATCGCCGCCAGGGCGGGCAGAACCGTCAGCGCCGGGCCGAGCGCGGCGGCGAACAACACGACGCCCCAGACATCCATGACCGTCGCAAAGGCCGGATCGAGATCCTGTGTTTCGACATAGGCGCTGCCGAGTTCCCGCCCGCCGATCAGGACCAGCATGATCAGGCTGGTCATCATCGCCAGGACAAAGCCGATGGCGACGACGATGATGCGGCCGATGGCGCGGAGGATCACGGGTGGCGCTCTTCCATTTCAGCCGGACCGGCCTTTTGGGCGGCGAGCGCCAGCCGCTCGCTGGCGCGCATTTTTTCGCTCGCCGATTTGAGCTGG
>CAYWBS010000559.1:0-2840 GCA_964456215.1 uncultured Hyphomicrobiaceae bacterium | reverse complement strand
GTGTAAAACTCGTCGCGGCGCCGAAACAAGGTGCGGTCGGACGCCTCGGAGCACAAGTAACCGGGATCGTCAAGAACACACCCGCCGCGTATGCGGGGTTTGCCGTGGGAGACCTGATCTTGCAGGCAGCGGGGCGACGAATCCGGAAACCAGAGGATTTTACGAGCGTATTGGCGCGCCACGGCCCCGGTTCCGCCGTAGACGTCGTTGTCGAAAGAGACGGCGTTGGCCGGAAGCTCATTCTTAAGCTGGAATAGAAACTGTCACAGATAGGACTGCTCAGTCGCAGGGGAAATTCGATGGAAGAAGATCGGTTTAACATGTCGCTCAGAAAGTTCCTGAAGCAAGTAGGTGTCACTTCCCAGCAGCAGATCGAAAGGATCGTCCGGGAAAAAGGGCTGAAAGGTTCTGGAGGGCTTCGAGTCAAGATCGTCTTGACCGCGGAGGGGACGGAGCTCAATCACGTCCTCGAGGGAAATATCGATTTGAATTAGTTCTATGAGTCAAGCTGATCCGATATTTCCGCCGCGCTTGACCGGCCATGAAGTGCGCGGCAGCGTTTCGCCCTTCGCAGTGGCATGCGAGGAAGCCGGGGCCGGCCGGCTCGGCGCGGGCGATGTCGTGTGGAGCCGAAGCACGCTCAACGCGGATCTCGCGATCATCCTCGAGCCGGACGTGCCGCTGGACAAGGCCTTACAGATGATTCCGCTCGCCACCGTGGCCTGCGGGGACTGCCTTGGTGCCCTTACGCCGCCGCAAGTCGCCGTTACGTTTCAATGGCCGGCTACGATCCGCGTCAATGGCGGCCGCCTTGGCCGGATTCGCGCTGCGGCAGGAAACGGAGATATCAATCCGGACACTATTCCCGATTGGCTTGTGATCGCGACAAAACTGCGCCTCCGCCATGTTGGCAAGAGTGCGGAGCCCGGCCACACTCCTGACGTCACGGCTTTGTCGGAAGAGGGTTGTCCAAATCTAACGCGAACAGAGCTCATCGAGTCCTATAGCCGGCATTTTCTAACGTGGTTGAACATGTGGCAGGATGATGGGTTTCGTCCGGTTCATAGCGCCTGGTTGTTCCGGGCGGAGAATGTCAACGAAAGTATTTCCGTGACCCTGGGGAAGCGAACGATTGAGGGGACGTTTCTTGGGCTTGATGACTACGGAAATCTGTTGCTCAAGTCTGGCGACGGAGAAACCTCGTTTGTTTCGCTGTACGAGACTTTGGAACGTCCGGACCGGGCAGAGCAGCAGGGATGAGGTTTCTTCGAACCATAAGGTTTGACGATTCCGACGATTACGTATTTGACCGTGCGGCGGCACCCGGCGAGTGGGCGGTATCGGGTGCATTTTCCTTCGCGAACCTTGCTCGCGATGCGATTGCTGGGAAGGTCAGGCAGGCCTTTGCGAACGGGTTCCTGGGTATAGACACTTTCGGCAGGTCGACATTTTCAGTCGTCGCGCAATTGGAAGAGCCGGAACTCCGGAATATTCGCGCGTCGCTGGCGCGGCATTTCGTGGATAGCTACGGAGCCCCAAGCATCGAATCCGCCTTGCCTGCGGCGGAGGAGGAGGCGCAGTTCATCATGGATCTTTGTTCCGGCGCGCTCGTGAATACCGTCTTTACCGTCAGCAGGCGGTTTGATGATGAAGGGGAGATCCACGAGGAGTTTCGGACGATTCAGGCGCCCGGTGCCCAACCACTGCATACACGTATTTGGTCGGTCGTGGATGATGACGGCTGAGTTCTGGAAATCGGCTGGCGGCCATCTCGTCGATATCAACGAAGCTGGCTGGCTGAATGTAACGGCGGATTATCTGCGCGCTTATTATACGCGTCCGGAAATCCATCCAATCGACGAGTCCTGCGCGGAAGAGCACCGGCTTTTCGAGGACCTTATGGAAAATCCGTTCTGCGAAGTCGGCGAAGCGCGATTGCAGGGGGTCGCCGATCGCGATACCGCGGAAAATTACCGGCTCATCCTGAACTTTCGTTCTCATTTGATGGCCGCGGGCACGATCGAAGGCGCCTATTTGACTGTTGTGCGATCCGGCAAAATCGATTTTCCGCCGGTCTTTCTTGACCAGATGGTGCATCTCATCGTCCGTAACATACTGAAAGAAGCGCGTGATCCGATCCGGCTCCGGGCTGGCGAGTTATTTTTCCGCGAGCAAAGCGTCACCACGGACGAGGGCCGGATGACGCTGGCTGATGAAGAGGTTGTCGAGATGTATGCGAAGACCGGCGGCGCGGGGGGGCTCGGCCAGCTTCTCGTCGGTTCCGATACGCCGATGAAAAAGATCGAGCTCGACGTGTTGAACGAAAACAACAAGGAAATCTATTGGGAAAGGTCCGACCGCTTTGACACGGTCATTGATTTTCGATTCACGCAGCCCGCGCTCGACGCCTTTGCCCGCGTGGTGGAGGACTGGATCAACCATTTCCTTGGTCTCAGGACGCGGATTCAGCCGCGCCAGTCCTTTAGCCACGAGCCCAAAGGCTGGTGGCATATCGGCCTCGACCGCGAATCGACGAGAATTTTGAACAAAATCTACGAGACGGAGGATGCGTCTTTCGAGGAAATGAACCGGCTCATCGCATTACTGCGCGTGGAAATAGAGGATCAGGACGCCATCCGCGCAGACCTCAAAGGCGTGCCGATCTATCTCGGGCTGGCGATGGACGGGGCAAAAAAGGTCAAAATGAAACCGCAAAATATCTTGATGAATCTGCCATTGGCGCGGTCTGACTGACGGACGTCCGACATTATGTTTCATCAAGTTTCGCCTAGAGCGTGATCACGTTAGATGGAAGCATATCCCGAGTTGGCGAAGTAGTT
>CAYWBS010000558.1:0-2846 GCA_964456215.1 uncultured Hyphomicrobiaceae bacterium | reverse complement strand
CTACCGCTCGGCCATGCCGAGCGAAGCTCCGCTGTCTCCCCCACAAGGGGGGAGGCGACACGCATATGGAAGGAGGGGATGAAGTCTACGGACAGGGTGCTTTCCAGGACGATCTCCTGATGATCGTCAGGCGCGTCGAGGCGCTGGGAAAATTCCTCGACTCGGATGACGGCGCCAACCTGCTTACCGGCGTCAAGCGCGCCGTCAATATTCTGCGCATCGAGGAGAAGAAGGACAAGACCTCTTATGACGGCACCGCCGATGCGAACCTTCTAAAGGAAAAGGAAGAAAAGGCGCTCCACAAGGCCATCGACGAAGTGACCAGGGCGGCGAAGAAATCCATCGACAAGGAAGATTTTGAGGGCGCGATGGCGGCGCTGGCGAAGCTCCGGGCGCCGGTCGATGCCTTTTTTGACCATGTAACCGTCAACGCCGAAGAAGACGACCTTCGCCGAAATCGGCTGGCGCTATTGTCGGAGATCCGGCGGGCGACTCTCATGGTCGCCGATTTCTCCAAGATCGAAGGTTAGCTCATGGCTGCGCGCATCAACCTCGTCACCCTTGGCGTCGGTGATCTGGCGAAAGCGACGGCGTTTTACGAAAAGCTGGGCTTTCAAAAATCGCAACAGGCAAGCCAGGAAAGCGTCACCTTCATGAAGGCCGGCGGCGTGGTCCTCGGGCTCTGGGGCCGGGTCGAGCTTCTGGCCGACGCCAATCTCGAACAGGGCAGCCCAGGCGGCGGCGCCGTGGCGCTCGCCCAGAATCTGGAAAGCGAGGAAGCCGTCGACAGATTTATCGAGTTGGCGATCGGTGCCGGAGCAAGACTTCTGAAGCCGGCACAGAAAGTGTTCTGGGGCGGGTATAGCGGCTATTTTGCTGACCCCGACGGCCATGTCTGGGAAATCGCTTATAATCCTTTCTGGCCGCTCGCCGAGGACGGCTTGGTCAAGCTGCCGGACTGATGGGCGACGAACACGACCATCTTTTTGTCTATGGTACGCTGCTGGCGCAGGCGGCACATCCAGTGGGAGACTTGCTTCGCGCCCATGGAAAGTTGATCGGCCGCGGCTGGATTCAGGCGCGTCTCTATGATCTTGGCAGCTATCCTGGCGCGGTTCTTTCTGAGTTTGCCGAAGATATCGTTCGTGGCGAGGTCTATAGGGTTAAGGATTGGGGCGGGATCGCATGTCGCATTGACGCCTATGAAGGTTGTGCGGATAACGACCAAGAGCCCCGCCAGTTTCAACGGCTGAAGGTGGCGGTTAACCTCAATGGTGGCACCGTTATTGCTTGGGCTTATCTCTATACCGGCGAAACGGCGGGCGGGCGGCTGATCCAGGGTGGCGATTATGGCGCATATTTGCGCGCCGCCGCGGCGCCTCAATAGGGTATTAAGCCTCATATGGAGAGGATGGAAGGAGTTCGATATTGCTTGCCATTAGTCTTCTAACCGCCGGGGATGCTAGCCTGGCGGATCGGCCGATAGAGAGGCGGTAGAAATGAGCGAGGCGCAAATTCTCACAAAGTCCAAACCCAAATGCGTTTACCGCTTCGGCGGTGACAGAACGGATGGCGGCGCGGATATGAAGCAGCTTCTGGGCGGCAAGGGTGCCAATTTGGCGGAAATGGCCAATTTGGGGCTTCCGGTGCCGCCGGGCTTTACCATCACGACCGAAGTATGCGCCGCTTATTACGCGAATGGCGGAAACCTCCCGGAATATTTGAAGGACGAGGTCGGTGCAGCTCTTGCCGAGGTCGGAGACATCGTCGGCGCGAATTTTGGCGACCCGTCGAACCCGTTGCTGGTCTCCGTGCGCTCCGGCGCCGCCGTTTCGATGCCCGGCATGATGGATACGGTGCTCAATCTCGGTTTGAACGACACCACGGTTGAAGGGCTCGCGGGCCGCGCAGGCGACCGCAGATTCGCTTATGATTCCTATCGCCGGTTCATCCAGATGTATTCCAATGTCGTGCTGAGGGTCGATCACGCTCTCTTCGAGGATATGCTGGAGACCTTCAAGAACGACAATGGTCTGATGAGCGACACGGATATCTCCGCATCCGATTGGCTCGAGCTGATTGATCAATATAAAGACTGCGTCGATCAAGAACTCGGCCAGCCCTTCCCCCAGGATATCCACGAGCAACTTTGGGGCGCCATTTCGGCCGTATTCGGGTCCTGGCAGACGACACGCGCCAAAACCTATCGCAAACTGCACGACATTCCAGACCAATGGGGAACGGCGGTCAATGTGCAGGCCATGGTCTTTGGCAACATGGGTGACAACAGCGCGACAGGCGTTGCCTTTACGCGCGATCCTGCAACGGGCGAGAAAAAACTCTTTGGCGAGTTTCTCGTCAACGCTCAGGGAGAAGATGTCGTTGCCGGTATGCGCACACCGCAAAGCCTGACCGCGGAAGCGCGCCGCGCCGCCGGCGAAGAAAAGCCGTCGCTGGAAGAGCTCATGCCCACTGCGTTTCGCGAGTTCCAGGAGATCTGCGGCCGGCTCGAAAGGCGCTACCGCGATATGCAGGATATTGAGTTCACCATCCAGGACGGCAAGCTCTGGATGCTGCAGACGCGGAGCGGCAAACGCACGACGGAGGCGGCGTTGCGAATTGCCGTTGAGATGGCAGAGGAAGGGGTAATCAGCCGGCAGGAGGCCGTGGAACGGATCGATCCGGCGGCGCTTGATCAGCTGCTTCACCCAACGCTTGACCCAAACGCCGACCGCAGGATTCTTGCGACCGGATTACCCGCGTCACCTGGGGCTGCGTCGGGTGAGATTTGTTTTGATCCGGACGAAGCGGAGGCTCTGAAGAAAACCGGTAATTCCGTAATTTTG
>CAYWBS010000557.1:0-2847 GCA_964456215.1 uncultured Hyphomicrobiaceae bacterium | reverse complement strand
ACGGCTTCCGCTTCTAAAGGTAGGGCAGCGGTGATGTGCTCGCGATGAGTTTAGCGGCCTATGACCCCAAGTTGCCATCGGAGCTCCGCTGTTTGAGTGGCAAGCGTAGCCCGCCCCAATACAAGAGCGGAACTTGAGCACCGGTGAGCGCCGGTTTGAACTCGACAGTGGCTTGACGTCTGCAAACCGGTGGTCAACGGACATGCCCCGGCCTATCGGTGCCACATCGTCGTGTCCTGTCATCTTTTCGGCTTCTCGCCGTGCTCTTAACCGCAATCGAGCGCCAAATTGC
Source organism: uncultured Hyphomicrobiaceae bacterium (assembly GCA_964456215.1). GTDB lineage: Bacteria > Pseudomonadota > Alphaproteobacteria > Rhizobiales > BFAS01 > MnTg02. The sequence goes on along the minus strand of CAYWBS010000557.1, from coordinate 2,555 downwards.
AGGCTGCGAATAGATTGATCGCCCCGGCCGCACGCTCCTATCCCTAACCGGTCGGCAAGCATAGGAGGAAGACCGATGAATAAGTATCTCTACGTTGTGGTGTCTCTAGCATTTCTTGTGATGGCTGCACCCGGTGGTCTTGCGCATCATGGATGGAGCTGGACGACGGGCGGCAATATTGATCTCACCGGCATCATAAAGACGGCCGAGCTCGGCAACCCACACGGTGTCCTGACAGTCGATGCCGAAGGGGAGATTTGGACGGTCGAGGTTGGGCAGCCCTGGCGCAACAAGCGCGCCGGCCTCAAGGATTCCGACTTTGCAGTAGGCAACGAAATGCGCTTCATTGGTGAGCCGTCGGCGGACAGTTCGAAAAAGCGTATGAAGGCCGAGCGGATCTTCATCGGCGGGAAGGAATATAAACTCTATCCAGATCGGAACTAGGCGTTGGACGCTATTCTCGCAGCGCTCGAGCAATCAGCGCTGGCTTCCTATCTGAGATCGGCGCGATGGGAATATGCGGCCGTAAATGCGGTACACATATTTGGGATCGCCCTGCTCGTTGGCGGTATCCTGACACTGGATCTGAAGTTACTGGGACTCTGGTCCGGCATTGAGCGGCGAACGCTCGCGCGTGTGCTCGTCCCTGTGGCCGCAAGCGGGCTCCTGATCGCCGTCGTGACAGGACTGGTACTCTTCAGCGTCCGGGCCCAGGAATATGCTTCGCTGACGGTGCTGAAGATGAAGCTGTTGATCATTGCATTCGGACTTTTGGTTGCGATCATGGCGCACTTGCGCTATGGGCCCTGGCTCGACCGCGTACCGGATTCCTCGCTGGCGCACGTCGGTGCCATGTCGCTCATTGCCTGGATTTCAGCCCTCATCTGCGGGCGGCTAATCGCCTTCGTCGTTTGATGCTAGAAAGCCCAATTCGGCGTTCGGCCGAGCCTATACAAACTCGGAAATTGGAATGGGTGTCGGTAAGGCGTCGGCCAATTCCGCTGCTGGCGGATGCCGCCATTCCCCAGCTACGCGCCGGCCACGCGAATGGGCCAAATGCCGACGTTGGCGCATCTCTCATTCCAGGTAGGGCGGTCGGTCAGGATGCGCGGAAAAATCAGCTGGCCTGTCGGTTGAAGAGAAATCCCACGAACTGAAAAGTTTAGTGCCATCTGATCATTGAAAAGTCTAACACTGAAATCAAAGTCCATTCGTGATTTGATAAGCGCGAGCGGCTGAATAACAATGCATTCAGTAGTTAGCGTAGAAGGAGGGAACAATGAAAAAATTATTTGCGGCTTCCACCGTCGCGTGCCTGGTGCTGTCGTTTTCCGTGAGCACCGGTTTCACGAAGGGCGACGACGAGAATTTGCAAAAGCTGGGCGTTTTTAAGAGAACCGACACCGGCGCAATGGAGCGCGTGCCCCAAGGCGGGCAATACGCGGACAATCTGAAAAAGGTATTGCAGAAAATCAAATTGCCAACAGGCTTCAAGATCGAGCTGTTCGCGATCGTGCCTGACGCACGGCATATGGCCGTTAGCCGGAACAAGGCGACCGTCTGGGTGGGCACGAGAAAAACCACGGTCTGGTCGGTCACCGACCGCGACATGGACAACGTTGCCGATACGGTTGAAGAATTCAGCCCGAGCGTGAAGTTCGATATTCCAAACGGCGTCTGTTACTCCAAGGACGGCTTCCTCTTTGTCGCCGAGCGCAACCGGGTAATGATGTTTCCGGCTGCGGAATATTTCATGGAGGGCGCTGATACGGTCGCGATCCCAATCGTCAAACAGGGCGATCTTATTCCCGAAGACGAAGAGTCCTATAATCACACGGCAAGGATTTGCGCGATCGGCCCGGACAACAAGCTCTATGTCAGCCTTGGTCAGCCATTTAACGTCTCGCCAGCGGACAAAGTCGAGCTTTACCGAAAACTCGGTATCGGTGGAATGATCCGCATGAACCGGGACGGAACGGGCCGCGAAGTCGTTGCCACGGGAATCCGTAATTCCGTCGGACATGCGTTCAATCCCGTCGACGGCAGCCTGTGGTTCACAGACAATCAGGTTGACGGCATGGGCGACGAGACACCTCCGGGCGAACTGAACAAAATGCCTGAGATGGGCATGTGGTATGGCCATCCGTATTATGGCGGCGGAGAGGTCAGGACCAACGAGTACAAGGACAAGGATATTCCCAAGGAACTGATGGACAAATATGTGAAGCCGCAAGTCGAGATGATCGCGCACGCGGCCGATCTGGGCATGATGTTCTACACTGGGAAAATGTTCCCGAAGGAATACAATAACGCGATATTCAGCGCGCAACATGGCTCGTGGAATGCCGTAACGCCGCGCGGCGCCAGGGTAATGGTGACTTTCCTCGACGAAAATGGCAATGCCGCCAAGACCGAGCCTTTCGCCGAGGGATGGCTGAATGAGGACGGCGTCTATCTTGGCCGCCCGGTCGACGTGCAACAGTATGTTGATGGCTCGATCCTGGTGTCGGACGATAAGGCGGGCGCGATTTACCGCATTTCCTACCAGGGTAAGT
>CAYWBS010000556.1:0-2860 GCA_964456215.1 uncultured Hyphomicrobiaceae bacterium | reverse complement strand
TGGACGAAATCTTCAATTTGGCATGCCCGGCGTCGCCGATTCATTATCAAAAGGATCCGGTGCAAACCACCAAGACCAGCGTGATTGGCGCCATCAATATGCTCGGGCTCGCCAAGCGCCTAAAGATTAAGGTTCTTCAAGCATCAACTAGCGAAATCTACGGCGACCCCGTCGCGCACCCGCAGACAGAGACCTATTGGGGCCATGTCAATCCGATCGGGCCACGCTCGTGCTATGACGAAGGGAAACGATGCGCCGAGACGCTTTTCTTCGACTATTGGCGTCAGCACCGTTTGCCCATCAAAGTCGTGCGCATCTTCAACACCTATGGCCCCCGTACCCACCCTAATGACGGCCGGGTGGTATCGAGCTTCATCGTCCAGGCCTTGCTCAACAAAGACATAACGATCTTTGGCGAGGGAGAGCAGACGCGATCCTTCTGCTATGTCGACGACATGATCGGTGGCCTTGTCAGTATGATGGAGACTGGCCCTGAGATCGTTGGCCCGATCAATTTCGGCAATCCCCACGAACTCAGTATTCGCGCACTCGCTGAGTTGGTCCTGGAGCTCACCGGGTCGCGCTCCAAGATCATCCATCAGCCCCTACCTGAGAATGATCCGCAAAAGCGTTGCCCCGATATCAGCAAGGCTGAAAGATTGCTCGGCTGGCGTCCGACCACGCCGTTGCGAGAAGGGATCTCTAAGACTATCCCCTATTTCGAGGGACTAATTGCTGAAGGAAAGATTCGATCGATGGTGGGAGCATAACAATTGCTTGAAAACTTGAGCGGAGGGGGCGCCACAATCCTGGTCACTGGGGGAGCCGGCTACGTCGGCGCGCACACTTGCAAGGCACTTCGGCGATCAGGCTACACGCCTGTGGTATTTGACAATCTTTCCACAGGTCATCGGAGCTTCGTGCGCTGGGGGCCCTTGGTGCAGGGCGACATAAGAGACTACACGGCCCTCGCCGACACGATCGATCGATACAAGCCGAAGGCGGTGTTGCATTTTGCGGCGCTTTCCTCGGTTGGCGAGTCGGTGAAGGATCCTGCCAAATACTATGAGAACAATGTTACGGGATCGTTGGCGCTGCTCCGAGCCATGCTGGAGAGGGATTGCCGCCAGCTGGTATTCTCGAGCACCTGCGCAATCTATGGCGCGCCAAGCGAAATGCCGATCTGCGAAGCGTCGAGTCCAGATCCAATAAATCCCTACGGTGCATCGAAATTGATGTTCGAGCGTATCCTTGCCGATTGCGGAGCAGCCGACAAGTTGCAATCAATCGCTCTAAGATATTTCAATGCAAGCGGTGCTGATCCGGATGGTGAAGTCGGCGAACAGCACGACGTGCCGACGCGGCTTATCCCCCGCGCTTTAATGGCTATCGATGGTCTAATCAGCGATTTTGCGATCTTCGGGACCGATTATGGCACGGCCGACGGAACGGCAATCAGAGACTACATCCACGTAACCGACTTAGCCAATGCCCATCTGCTGGCTTTGCGACGGCTGCTCGATGGCGGGGCCGGCGGGGCCTTCAATCTTGGCGTAGGCAGCGGTTATTCGGTGAGGCAAGTTCTTGACGCCATTGCCGCAGAGACTGGACAGCACGTGCCGTCCGCAAAAGGCCCCCGCCGCGAAGGTGATCCCCCCATTCTCATCGCCGACGCGACACTTGCTCACGCGGAGCTTGGCTTTGCGCCAAGCATGTCAGACCTAAGGAGCATCATTCGAACCGCTTGGGCCTGGCATCGGCGAGCGCATTCTGGGCGGGCCGAGGACGGTCGCTGAGAGCCATGACCAGAGGTGAAATGGAAGCGAAACGCGACAAGTTTGCTGAACTTGATTTTTCATCGGTTTTTCGTCCACAAAAGGGTGGCGTACCGAAACCTTGCACCAAAGCGGCTCATTATCTCAAATGAAGCCACTCTATAGTCTTGAGGGTAAGCGCGTATGGGTGGCCGGCCACCGCGGGATGGTCGGATCGGGATTGCTTCGTCGGCTTGAGCGGGAGAACTGCACGGTTCTTACGGTAGGACGCGACGAGGTCGACCTGACACGCCAGAGCCTGGTGGAGCGCTGGTTAGCAATAGCGCAACCCTAAGCCATCTTTCTGGCGGCGGCAAAAGTCGGGGGTATCTTGGCGAATGCCAAGGCTCCTGCGCAATTCCTATACGACAATGTTGCAATTGCCGTGAACGTGATTGACGCCGCGGCCGACCTGGGAGTTGAAAAACTCGTATTTCTGGGCTCCTCTTGTATTTACCCAAAATTCGCGCCGCAACCGATCGCCGAGAGTGCCTTGTTGACCGGACCACTTGAGCCCACCAATGAAAGTTACGCGGTCGCGAAAATCGCTGGCCTTAAACTCTGCCAAGACTACCGGCGTCAGTTTGGCTGCGATTTTATCTCCGCCATGCCTACTAACCTCTACGGTCCAGGTGACAATTTTGATCTCACCACGGCCCATGTAATTCCGGCGCTGATACGCAAAGCCCATGAAGCCAAAATATCAGGTGCGGATGAATTCACCATTTGGGGATCGGGGAAGCCACGACGGGAGTTTCTGCACGTCGATGATGCGGCAGATGCGCTGGTGCACCTCATGAAACATTATTCAGACGACATGCACGTCAATGTGGGCTACGGAAGCGATATAAGTCTTCTCGAGCTCGCAACCTTGATCGCTCGAGTCGTCGGGTTTACTGGACGAATTTCGACGGACCCGACTAAGCCCGATGGCACTCCGCAGAAACTTCTCGACGCGAGTAAGCTTGCGAATCTCGGTTGGCGACCCAACATCGGGCTGGAAGAGGGCCTCCAGCGCACCTATCAGTGGTTTACTGACTGGTGTG
>CAYWBS010000555.1:2590-2869 GCA_964456215.1 uncultured Hyphomicrobiaceae bacterium | reverse complement strand
TGGAAGCGTTCCATGTTCTCGTTCTGGAAAGATCGCGAAAAATCATCCCCCCGCCAAGCCCTTCCGGGCCGTCCCGACCCGATCCCGACCGCAACCCGTCATTTTGTCAATGGCAAGCCCCTCAAGGGGCCCTATCCCGAAAACCTGGAAACCGCCATATTCGGCATGGGCTGCTTCTGGGGCGCGGAAAAACTGTATTGGACACTGCCCGGCGTTTACGTCACGGCTGTCGGCTATGCCGCCGGCGATACCCCCAATCCGACCTATCAGGAAGTCTGC
>CAYWBS010000555.1:0-2580 GCA_964456215.1 uncultured Hyphomicrobiaceae bacterium | reverse complement strand
TCCTGGTCGTCTACGATCCGGCGAAAATCTCCTATGAGCGGCTGCTCAAACAGTTTTGGGAAGGCCACGACCCGACGCAGGGTATGCGCCAAGGGAATGATGTCGGCGCCCAGTACCGCTCCGGCGTTTATGTGACCTCAGAGGCGCAGCGGCGCGCGGCGGAAGCGTCACGAGCGGCCTATGAGAAAAGCCTCAAGACCCGCGGATTCGGCTCGATCACAACTGAAATTTGCGACGCCCCCGATTTCTATTTCGCCGAGGACTACCATCAGCAATATCTCGCCAAGAATCCCGCCGGCTATTGCGGGCTTGGCGGTACCGGCGTGAGCTGTCCTGTTGGCGCCGGAAAAACCGAGGCTGACACGGCCGGCGCTGCGGAATAAGCAAGCCGGGCTCACGGAATCCCCAACGACGCGCCATGGGTCAATTGATAAAGCGCCTGGTCCTCGCCCTGCTCCTTCTTGTCGCCGTGCCGCTCGCCGTCAGGGCCGCCATCTATTGGAGCGAGGACGGACCGGAGAGCTGGCGCACGGCCGATTGGTCGAGCGTCGGCGCGTTGCCGCCGGCCCGCCAATATCAGCCCGCGCTCGTGCGCATTTATTCCGCGCGAACCGGTCGCTGGAAAGGCATTTTCGCGACCCATAGCTGGATCGTCATCAAGGCCGCGGGCGCCAGCCACTATGACCGTTTTGACAAGGTTGGCTGGGGCATGCCCATTCGCCACAACAATTACGCTCCCGATGGCCGCTGGTACAGCAATCCCCCCGTGCCGGTGTTCAGCGCCAGCGGCGAGGCGGCGGAGCGCCTGATTCCAAAGATCCTGGAGGCGATAAGGTCTTATCCCTTTGCCGAACGCGGCGACTACCGGCTTTGGCCGGGGCCGAATTCCAATACGTTTGTCGCCGCTATCCTTGCCGCGGTGCCGGAAATCGGTGCGGCCCTGCCGCCTACGGCGATCGGCAAAGACTTTCCCATTCATGGACGCTGGCTCGCCTTGACGCCTTCGCGCACCGGCCTGCGGCTTTCGCTGGGCGGCTATTTCGGCCTCGCAATCGGCTGGGTCGAGGGCATCGAGATCAACATTTTCGGCGCCATTGTCGGTCTCGATATGCGCCGGCCCGCCATCAAGCTGCCTGGGATCGGGCGGGTCGGCGTTTAGGACGCGGTGCGCGCTCAAAGAAAGCCGCCGAATCCTCCGTTGAATGTTTCAAACTGGTATTCAACGGCTCCGGCCGAACCAGTTTTCCGCCAGACCTTACGGCCTGTGACCGAATTTAGAGCCCTTTCTACGAATTCCGAGTCAATTCTGTTTCTCGAAGGGTTTGGCCGCACCGCCGGGCTCAACACCGTGGCCGTAAACAAAGGCCCTCCCCACGCACCCTGTTAATGATTAACACGATCAATGGGGCGCCCACGCCAAAACTGGCATCATTCTTGGAACGTCTGAACCATTATTGTCGAACAAACAAATTCGGGACGTTTCATGCTGCACGGAAAACCCCATGGCACGGCGTCGATGAACGTCTTCGTCACGGGCAGGGATGTTCCCGCGGAGGGGCGCACCGACAATCAATTTCTGAGAAAGACTTTTCATAACCAATGACTTGCCCTCGGCCGGCCCCTTATTCCGCTCCCCTGGGGCCGGCCAGAATTTTCCGAATAAGCCAGCTCCACCAGAAAACAGCCCACGAATAACCGTTATTCCTCCGCCCTCTTTTGAAGGCTTGGCTTAGGCAGCAGGTCCTTTGCCTTCAGGCGATCCAGCATCACACGCGCGACAACCGCGTCGCTTTCAGGCACCCAGTGCGGATCAAACCGGTAGCGGCCGAGCTCCGGCATAGGGCCGAGATAATAAGGAAAGCTCCGCAGGAACGTGTGCAACCTCTGCACGAGAGGCCGCCTTTCCGGAAGGCGGAAGCTGTTGGTATGAAAAAGCGCATATTTGGCGCCGAGACTTTCCGTGAAGGCCGCCGTCCTTTCCAAGACGTTCAGATGTTCCGCGAAGCGTCCGGCGACGTAGGGATAAACCTTGTCGTCCAGGAGAAGCAAATCGAAGGCATACTTGTCTTCAAGTGCCTCCTCTTCGTTCATGCCCTCGATGATCAAACGCCGCCGCTCGATCCGGGAATCGACGGTCAGCATGACGCGCGCGATATTATAAAGGGTCGAAGAGCTCTCCAGAAATCCGGTTCCGCCGTTTTTTATTATTCGAACGGCGCGCTTGCTCTCCTCTTCCGACAACGGCCGGCGCTGGCCATCGCGAAGGCGGATGCTGGAGAAGTTTTCGATGCGCTGTCCGGCGAGGATACGGTAGCCCGGAAAGGTGAAATCGTCGTTGAAGTCCGTCGTATCATAGAGCTGGATGACCAGGGCCGGCGGACGCGGCAATTCCGAGATGAGGCGCTTCAAGCGCAGCAATTGGAAGTGGCTGCCGGAGCCACTGACGCCGCATTTGAGCACTCGGACGCCGGTGGCGCGTTCGAGACGGCTTGGCCATTTTGTCTCGAGCGGCCCGTAGCCCCAGGTAAAACTATCGCCGATGGCGAGGATGTAGGGCTCGTTCGCGGCGAGCGTGACCGG
>CAYWBS010000554.1:0-2872 GCA_964456215.1 uncultured Hyphomicrobiaceae bacterium | reverse complement strand
TTACCAGGCGTTCAAATTTGTCATCTGGGCGGGCAAGAGCGCGCCCGAAGCGCTGGCATCGACAATGTTCGAGACCGATGGACGGGCATGACGGCCGGCGTTGACGGCCCCCTTCTCTTGGTCGGCGCCGGTAAAATGGGCGCCGCATTGTTGACCGGTTGGCTTGCCCGCGGAATTGACCGCCGTCTTCTCACGATACAAGATCCGGGTCCGCCGCCGGAAAGCGTGGAGCTCCTGGCGGCTCACCAATTGGACGCCGTGGCGGCGGCCGAACCTGAAGGCTCGCTTGCCGCGATCATATTGGCCGTCAAGCCGCAGATTATGGATACCGTCCTGCCGCCGCTGCGCCGGCACGCCGGGCCGCAAACGCTGCTGCTCTCGATCGCGGCGGGGCGGACCATCGAAAGCCTTGCCAGGCATTTCGACGACGGCCAGCCCGTTGTGCGGGCCATGCCGAACACGCCGGCCTCGATCGGCAGGGGGATTACCGTCGCCTGCGCGAACGAGGCTGTCACGGAGCGCCAGCGTGCGCTCTGTACGTCGCTCCTCGGCGCCGTCGGCGAAGTCCTTTGGGCCGAGGATGAACATCTGCTCGATCCGGTAACAGCGGTTTCGGGAAGCGGCCCCGCCTATGTTTTTCTCATGGCCGAATGCCTCGCCGAGGCCGGTCTTGAAGCGGGCTTGACGCCGGAACTGGCGAGCAGGCTGGCGCGGGCCACCGTTTCGGGTGCGGGCGAACTTCTCGACCGCTCCGGCCTGGAGCCGGCGGAACTCAGGGAGAACGTGACATCGCCGGGCGGCACGACCGCGGCGGCGCTGGAAGTGCTGATGGCCAGGGATGGCTTGCAGCAGCTCTTAACGCGCGCCGTCGAGGCGGCGACCCGGCGGTCGCGGGAGTTGTCCTTGTAACGGTCAGCCTATCAACGGCCTGCGACATAGACACTCTTTATCTCCATGCTTCGTCCTCTTATTCTGGGGCGCAAAGGAGACAGTCATGCTAGATCAATCGGCGCGCGGCGGCCGTATCCTCACGGCCGCGCTCCGGCTCGCGGAAAAGCGGCCGTGGCAGGAGATCGCTTTGCAGGATATCGCCGCCAAGGCCGGCCTATCCCTTGGCGACATTCATGAGGAATTTTCATCGAAGATGGCCATCCTGGCCGCCTTTTCCCGGGCCATGGACGCCGCGGTCCTGGAGAAGATGGCGGCTGAGGCGCCTGCGGAGGAAAATCTTCGCGACAGGCTTTTCGATGTCATCATGACCCGGCTCGAAGTTATGGCACCATATAAGCCGGCCTTGAAGCGCATCATGAGCGATATCGAATGCCGGAACGTTTTGTCGGAAACGTTGTTTCGCCAGTCCCTGTCGTCGCAATATTGGATGTTGACGGCGGCCGGAATACCGGCCGACGGCGCCAGGGGCGCCGTCCGTCGGGCCGGGCTCTTGATTGTCTACAGGTCGGTATTCCTGACCTGGCTCGATGATGACGATCCGGGGCTCGCGAAGACCATGGCGGTGCTCGACCGCAAGCTGCGCAATGGCGAGACCTGGCTGCAAAGGGCCGATGCCATTTGCGACCGGATCATGTCGGTCCTGACGCGCCGCAAGCCGTTCGAGGAAACCCCGCCGCAAAAAGACGAAACGCCGTCCGAACCCGGCCCCGAGACGCCGCCCGAATCCGGTCCCGAGACGCCCTCTGTGCCCGGCCCGGAGACGCCGCCGGCCGAGACCGGGCCCGGGCCGGACCAGCCGGGCGGTCAGGGGTCCGGCACGCCGCCGCAGGAGCAGCCAAGTGCCCGATGATGCCGCGCCGAAGGAGATTTCCTTCGGCGATTTTCTGAATGTCGACATTCGCGTCGGCACGATCGTCGACGCGCAGGCGTTTCCCGAAGCCCGGAAGCCCGCATTCAGGCTGTGGATCTATTTTGGTCCCGAGATAGGTGTCCGCAAGAGCTCGGCACAGGTCACCGTTCATTATGAATTGGAAGAGCTGAAAGGCCGGCAGGTGGCGGCGGTCATGAATTTCCCGCCGCGCCAGATCGGCCCTTTCATGTCGGAAGTGCTGACCCTCGGCTTTCCGGACAAGGAGGGGGAGGTGGTGCTGATCGGCCCGGACCTAAAGGTCCCTGATGGCGGACGCTTGTTTTAGGGCGCGGTTTGCGGAACGGCTTTGGCGCCCCATCGGTAGCCCGCGCCGGCGATGATCTGGTGCGCTCCGAGAGTGGTGCTGAATCTGCCGAGTTTCGGTTCTTCGCCCCGCCACCAGCGCATGAACTGCCGCAACAAATCGGCGGGCATGCTCCAGTCTTGCCAGGACTTATCGCCCGTCAGCACACCCCGGAGCCAGGCATAGCTGAATTTGTATTCGATGAAATAGGACATCCGGCCGACCTGCAGCTCGAGGCCGAACAGCGCCTGAGCCGCCGGTCCTGCATATTGGTATTCGCTTGTCCGCAGAGATTTGGGCTCACCGGTGAAATAGATTTCCATATGCGGGATGGCGAAGCCGGCGCCGAGACCGGCGTAGGGCCGAACGGAGGGTATCGGGCTTGCGAATCGAAACATGCCCGTGAACAACAAAAGATTGTGGCCATGGGTGAATTCGAGCCGATCGAAAATGTCCGTTAGTCTGACGCGCTCCGGTGCCGGCTTGCCCTTGAGCATGCCGGACGCCGGGACCTCCTCGACAACGGGATATTTGAGCTTGCGTCCATGCGCCCCCTTGCCGAGCCTGGCGATCGCCTTGTTATGCATGAAATCGATCATACCCCCGAGCATTCCGCCCCAGCGGATCGCCCGCACGCCGCCGTCAATCGGGAAATAGAGCGCATCGCCATCCCACCCAAGGCCCTTCAATTCGAGGTCGGTGCCGTC
>CAYWBS010000553.1:0-2877 GCA_964456215.1 uncultured Hyphomicrobiaceae bacterium | reverse complement strand
GGTGACACCATGACCGTGACCGGCCGGACCCTTAAGGACAATCTCGCCAAGGTTCAATGGAACCCGGATCAGGACGTCGTGCGGCCGGCGGACGACCCCATTCTGGCCACCGGCGGCGTGGCGGGCTTGCGCGGCTCGCTCGCTCCGGACGGGGCCATCGTCAAAGTGGCCGGCATGAAGGGGCTGAAATTCCGCGGGCCGGCGCGCTGCTTCGATTGCGAGGAGGACGCCTTCGCCGCAGTCAGTGCCAAACGCTACAACGAAGGCGATGTCATCGTGATCCGCTATGAGGGCCCGAAAGGCGGCCCCGGCATGCGCGAGATGCTGTCGACCACCTCGGCTCTTTACGGCCAGGGCATGGGCGACAAAGTCGCGCTGATCACCGATGGCCGTTTCTCCGGCGCCACGCGTGGCTTCTGTGTCGGCCATGTGGGGCCTGAGGCCGCGGTCGGAGGACCCATCGCCCTGATCCGCGACGGCGACATGATTTCGCTCGACGCCGAGAAGGGCACCATCGATGTCGAGCTCGATGCGGCCGAGCTGAAAAAGCGGGCCGAGGCGTGGACGGCGCCGCCGATGACGTTCACCAGCGGCGCCTTGTGGAAGTATGCAAACGAGGTTGGGCCGGCGCGTACGGGTGCTGTGACCCATCCCGGCGGTAGTGTGGAAGTTGCGTGCTATGCTGATGTGTAACAGAGTGGTTTTGGGGGCCTGTACGGCCCTTTTGGCAATAAGTTCACCGGCGTTCGCCGCCGAGGATGCGCCTTCTTATCCTTCAGCGACGGAGGCGTATCGCCAAGGTGTGAAAGCGTTCAAGGCGGGGCGTCCGGCGATTGCGGTGCCTGCCCTGGAATATGCCGCTAAGCGCGGCGTGCTCGGCGCTCAAGTCAGACTTGCCCGTGCCTACGCCTCGGGCTCGAAACTGCCGAAAGACGACGCCAAGGCCTTCTTCTATTTCGAACAGATTGCCGACCAGCGGGCCGATATCAGCCCGTCGAGTCCCGTCGCAGACTATGCCGCTGAGGCGTTCGTTGCCCTCGGCCAGTATTATCTCGGCGGCATTCCATCCATGCCGCTTCCAGCCAACGCGTCCTACGCTGCGGACTTGTTCCGCCACGCTGCGAGCTATTTCGGCAACGCCGAGGCGCAATATCAGCTTGCTTGCCTCTATTTGAAAGGCATGGGCGTCGACAAGAATGTCCGCCTCGCCGTCAATTGGCTGGCTATCGCCGCCAAGAAGCAACACGCGGCGTCGCAGGCGAAGCTCGGCGAAATCCTGTGGCGTGGCCGGGAGGTCCGGAGCCGGCAGGCGAGGGGGCTTGCCTTGATCGTTCTGGCGCATGAGAACGCCCAGGCTAGCCGGAAGGATTTGAAGTGGATCGACGCGCTGTATGAGGAAGCGTTGGCCGCGTCAGACAATCCGACCCGTAGAGACGCCCAAGCGCTCCTGCCCGAACTGGGCGGCGTCGAAACGACGACGATCGTGCTGCCGAAAGCAAAATCTGCCGAGATGGTCGCTATTCCCGCTGCGGAAGAGGCGCGGGAACCGGCAGCGCCGGCGGCGGACGCGACCTTAGGAACAGGTGCGCCTGCGCCGGCCCCGATCGGTCTCTCGGTCGGGTTCAGTAGCGGCGCGGAACCTGGCGGGCAGTAAGGCGCAAGGCCCTACAGGGCGAGCTCGGCCACAATCGGCACGTGATCAGAAGGCTTCTCCCAGCTTCGAGGCGCAGGATCGATCTCGCAGGCCTTGAGCCGGTCGGCCGCTTGCGGTGACAGCAGGATATGGTCGATGCGTAGGCCTTGGTTCTTCTGGAAGGCCCCGGCCTGATAGTCCCAGAACGTGTAACGATGTGGCTCGTCGTGACAGGCGCGGAACGCATCCGTCAGCCCGAGATTGACGAGCGACCGGAATTGAGCTCGCGTCTCGGGCCGGAACAGCGCATCGTCCATCCATACGCTCGGATTGTAGACATCTTCCGGAGTGGGGATCACATTATAATCGCCGGCGATCGCCATCGGTTCTTCGTTGGCAAGCAACGCTTCGACGTGTTCCTTGAGCCTGTCCATCCAGGCAAGCTTGTAGACGAATTTCTCGGAGCCGAACGGATTGCCGTTCGGCAGATAGATATTAATGAGGCGAAGTACGCCCGACGGCACCGAGATCACCGCTTCGAGATAGCGTGCTTGCACATCGTCGGAATCGCCGGGCAGGCGCGGGCGGACCTCATCGAAAGGAAGCTTCGACAATAGCGCCACGCCGTTGAAGCCCTTCTGTCCGTGCACCGCGACGTTATAGCCGAGGTCCTCGAACGCCTCCGTGGGGAAGGCCTCGTCGACGCATTTGATCTCTTGGAGGCAGGCAATATCGGGGGAGGCTCCCTTGAGCCAAGTCCTGGCCGTCTCCATACGCGCCTTTACGCCATTGATGTTCCAGGAGGCGATCTTCATGGAGGTCCGTCATTGCCCGGCTTGACCGGGCCATCCAGTAACCCAAGCAGCTCCGGGCATCAAATATCAACGAATAGGAGGGAGCCCGCGCCGCGGGATAAATTAGACCGAGAAACTGGTGCCGCAGCCGCAGGCGGCGGTGACGTTAGGGTTATTCAGCTTGAACTGAGCGCCAATCAGATCGTCGACAAAATCGAGCTCCGCGCCTTGCATGAAGCCCAGCGAGACCGGATCGACCACCACCCGCGCGCCGTCGCGTTCGATGAAGAGATCGTCGGGCGCACGTTCCGCCACCAGGTCGAAGCGGTACTGGAACCCGGAGCAGCCGCCGCCCTCGACGCTCACGCGAAACACCATCGGCGCCGCCTCGCCGTTGAGGATCTCGGCGATGCGGTTCGCGGCGCGCTGACTTATGGTAATGGACGGTTC
>CAYWBS010000552.1:0-2880 GCA_964456215.1 uncultured Hyphomicrobiaceae bacterium | reverse complement strand
CACCGGCTGCTCGTCGGGCATCGGGCTCGCCTCGGCCCGGGAGATGAAGAGACGTGGTTGGCGCGTGTTTGCCACGGCGCGGAAACCAGAAGATATCGCCCGGCTGAAGGACGAGGAGGGGGTCGAGAGCCTCTATCTCGACTACGCCGAGCCTGACTCCATTGCCGCGGCCGCCGAGCATGGGCTTGTCACGACGGACGGCAAGCTGGCAGCGCTCTTCAACAACGGTGCGTATGGTCAGCCGGGCGCGGTCGAGGATTTGAGACGCGGGCATATCCGAATGTCTTCGCAGTCATGTTGACCTCACAACTTTGTTGCACCCCGTCGCAGGCTGCAAGGACCTGCAACGGGGCTGAAACTCACGCACATTCGTAAGCGATTCGGGCAAGGCGCTTTTCGGCCTTCGAAGCTGCGCGCGCGCCGACGGATTTGCTCGAACTATACCTACCGAGATGCCGGCTTACCGTGGACGGCGACACCTTGAAATGTTGTGCCGCTTCCCGTTGCGTCGGGCGGCGGCCATCAAGGCGCTCCTGGGTGTCCATCCACCTTCGAATGCGAAGACCGAGCGGCAAGTCTGCATCGGCGCCCACGTTGACCTTGCGCTCTGAAATCGGAAGAGCTCTTCCGATTTGCCGGCCGCAGATCTCATTGACGGCGAGACCGATAAAGACGACGGACGCCAACCAAATCCCAACGGGCAACGTCAATGGGTAGAACACGCCGATCAGCTCTTGCGAGATGGTGAAGACGGACGCCAGCCGGGCCGCCATCGGATCGGCGGTCCTGGGTGCGCCGAGCTTGGCGAGCTTCATCTTGGCCGCGGCGTAAAGCCGCCTTGCGTCGTCGGCCGACTCTTTCCTGGCCCGGCAGATCCGGCCGCAGCCGCCCCTGGCCAGCTCGCGCTGGACGGCATTGTCCTTGGCGATCCAATCGGTTTTGGCTTCGCGCACGGTCCGCTCTGCAATGGCAATCGGCAGGTTAGCCGACTTGGTCGCCGCGAGCTTGGCGTCATAGGCTTCGCCGGCGCGATAGACCGACGCGCCGAGACTGAAGGCGGCGAGAGAGGCGAAGACGCCCAACAGCAGAACCGCATTGGGGGCAGATCGCCTTTGAGCAGGCAGCGCGACACGGACGCCCAGGACACGCTACAGAGGATACCGGCAACAGGGACGGCGATCACCAGTGAGGTGATGCCGGCTTCGAGGCTGACCATAAATTCGAAGTTCATTGCCTGGTCGACGCCATAGGCCGCCAGGCCGCAACGTCCGTAGAGGCCAGCCCGAACAATCGAATTTCTTTCCATGGCTGTGCTCCAGTGTGAATTTCAAAACTGGCCGGCTTTGTCTCAGACAAGGCCGGATGATTCTTTCTGGAGTGATACTGGCTGGTGGCTACCTCTTGGCTACCCAATAAGGGCGATGCAGAGGTGAATCCGACTAAGCCTTTGAAATCATTGGCTGGGGAACTTGGATTCGAACCAAGACCGACGGAGTCAGAGTCCGCTGTTCTACCGTTAAACTATTCCCCAGCAAGCTTCGCGCTTCGCAGCCAGGACTGTTCCGGCGGTTCTATCAGCGCTCACCGCCTGCCGCAAGAGGTGCCTCCGTGAATAGGGATATTTGCCGCCGCCGGCGCTACGTTCAATTAAAGCCCACAGGGGGACGGTAACTTTGGCGCCGGAAACCGGCTTTTGGCGGCATACAAACGCTTTACCCGGTCCGCCGACCTGTTTAACTTATGTGATTCAGAATTTTAATAGGTCGCCCGTTGATTGCTCAAATGATGCGCGTGAGGTGGGGGCGGCTCAGCCGGGCGATAGGGAAGGGCAGGTGACGGAGCCGACCGATAACATAGGACCGGCGAACCCTGGGACGCGCGCCACGGTGACGAAGCAAGACCAACCCGGGTTGAGCTTCAACATGGCCGATCCACCGAAAAGGGCTCAGGAGCGGCCGGAGAGAAATCCGCGCCGCAGCCGTCCGGTCGGCCGGAAAACATATTCGAGACCATCCGGCGCCAACGGCGCTCCAACATACGGGGCGCTAGATCTCGGCACGAATAACTGCCGGCTTCTGGTCGCCCGGCCGACAAGGCGCGGGTTTATGGTGGTTGATGCTTTTTCGCGCATCATTCGGCTTGGCGAAGGCGTAAGCGATACCGGTGTGCTCTCGGAGCAGGCAATGGACCGGACCATCGAAGCGTTGCGGGTGTGCTCGAACAAGATGAATCGCAGGCGGGTCAAGCGCTCGCGCGTCATCGCTACCGAAGCGTGCCGCAAGGCCATGAACAGCGACGAGTTCATTGAGCGGGTGCGCTGCGAAGCCGGTTTGAAGCTTGAAGTCGTTTCCGAAGAGACCGAAGCAAAGCTGGCGGTTTCGGGATGCGCCTCGCTTCTCGACCGGTCATGTCAGTGGGCGCTGGTTTTTGACATTGGCGGCGGATCGTCCGAACTAATCTGGCTTGATCTGAGCAGGCGAAAGAGAAATTGGCGCAGATCCCTTTACGACCGTCTCGAGGCGCAGAAATGCATCGTTGCCTGGACCTCTTTGCCCCTTGGCGTCGTGACACTCGCGGAGCGATTTGGCGGGCGGGAGGTTGCTGCCGACGCTTTTGAATGCATGATCGAGCACGTGGATGGCCACTTGCAGGAGTTTGAAAACCGGCACCAGATTCGCGGCAGGCTCGAAAGAGGCGATTGCCATTTGCTTGGGACCTCCGGCACTGTCACGACGGTGGCCGGCATTCATTTGGGTCTTCGGACTTATGATCGCAAGAGGGTCGACGGAAGCTGGCTGCGAAGCAAGGAAATCCGAAGCGTTACCAATAGATTGATGTCGATGGACTACGAAGAAAGAGTGGCGCAGCCCTGCGTCGGCA
>CAYWBS010000551.1:0-2884 GCA_964456215.1 uncultured Hyphomicrobiaceae bacterium | reverse complement strand
CACAATTCCGATCGACTTGCCTTCGCCGACGATGTTGTCCCAGATGTCCCCGATGACGTCAGCGCCAGCAAAGATTTCGTACCCGCGTTCGCCAGAGTAGCCGGTCCGAGAGAGTGTGCATTTGTGGCCAAATAACTCGGTCGGTGCGTGCTGGAAGTACTTTAGCGATCGTAGATCGAGCGGCGTGTGCTTATCGAGAAATTCAACGGACTTTGGCCCTTGCAGCGAGATGTCGTGAAGGAAGTCGTCAAATTCGATACTGACGTTTTTCCCTGCCGCTGATTCTTGCAGGCGTTGCATCGTCTCGCCAGAACCATGCACAATCAACCAGTCATTGTTACCATTGTTTGCGATGATAGCATCATCGCAGATGGTTCCCTGTTCGGTTAGGACCGCCCCATAGGCTGATTTGCCGGGATAGATCGTCTGCATATTGCGTGTGATGATGTGGTCCACAAGCGCGGCCGAATCTGGACCGCGCACGTGGATCTTCTTGAGGCCGGAAACATCAAACAAACCGGCCGCGGTGCGGACGGCATCGTGCTCATCGCAGGGGTCGCTCGCGTAGCTCCATGCGACACCCATGCCATTCCAATCGCCAAGGTCGGAGCCTAAGGCGCGATGGCGATCGGCCAACACCGATGTTCTAGTGCTCTCAGTCACGTGTGATCTCCCTTTTGCATCACTGAAGATTTCTCGGTCAGTCATCGGTTGAATTTGTCTTCTATGGCATCGTCGAATTTAAATATGTCGATGTTGGCGCCATACGATGCGACATTAAAGATTGGTGCGTCAGGATTAGTCTTGATGGCAATAATCGTGTCGACGTGTTTCATACCGAACAAATGCTGGACTGCTCCAGAGATTCCTAACGCAATGCAGAGCTTGCAATTAGCCGCGACCTTCCCTGACTGGCCCACCTGATGCAGTTTGGGCAGCCAATTGGAAGCGGCGATCGGGCGGCTACAGGCGAACGTTGCCCCAAGGCACTCTGCTAGCTCAGCGAATCGAGGCAGGTTGTCCTTGTCTTGAATGCCGCGACCCACCGACAAGATGAATTCCACTTTTGCTATATCGAGGTCAGCCTGCGGCGCTTCTTCGTAGTTGACATGGATGCTTCGATCGGCAAGAGCGGACGCCTCAAGCGAGATTGTTGAGACGCTCGTGTTGCCACTTTCTTCGGGAGCAGGGAATGTTGCCCCGCGCAGAGTCAGCACGGCGACACCCTTTCCAGGGAGCGGCAACTCCACATTTGCCTTGTTTCCGTAATCGGCTCGGGCTACCACTTCTCCTTCGTCAACCTCTAGTCGAAAAGCATCCGTTGCAAAGCCGCTTCCGAGCCTCACCGCCGAAGCGGGTGCATAAGCCATCGTGATCCATCAGGACGACTTGCGGCATATGCTCGACGCTGATTTTGCCGAGCTGGCTGGGGACGCGGTAAACACCGGCGCGGATCTCTTATTACTTTCCCGGCGCGGGCGCTATCATCACTGTCCTCAAGCAATTCAAAGACGGTTCCAGCCAAACCGCAGACCGCCTTTCAAAGAGGATTTTCGTGTGGTCATTTGGCCCCAATGTTGCGCGCAAGACCTGTCGCTCGTCCGCCGAACGGTGAACCCGCTGAGTTTCAAAGTGATGGGGCCGAAAGACAATTACTCTTCAAGAGGTAGGCCATTCTGAATAAGCCCGAGAATCGAATCAGGGACTACTTCAATAACCCTTAGGAGGGTAACCACCCAAGGGAATTGGCAATTCGCCGAAAGATCAGAGAATTGTACCGCCACGTCATCTCGGCATGGGTTTTCCGCTCTTAGAGTAATTGTCTTTCGGCCCTATCACTTGAAACTAAGCAAGTCCACTTCGGCGGAATGGCAACAGTTTCTTGCGCAACGTTGGGACCAAATGACCAGACGAAATTCCGTATTGAACAACCGGCACCGGGCATTCGGATCCAAATTGGATGGCGACACGTGGTGCGACATGCGAGTGCCATGGACTTACAACAGCGATCCACATGACGAGGTCGTCGCGGTACGAAGCCGCGCTGGGCTCTATGACGTGTCGGCGATAAATCTCGTCCACGTCACGGGCGAGGATGCCTCGGCAGCCCTCGACGCGCTTGTGGCCATCGACTTAGCTACGCTCAAGCCGGGAACTGCCAGACTCGCGGCAGAGGTCAATGATAATGGCGCGCTGATCGACGACATCATGGTCATCTGTGATGCGCCGAACAAATACCGCGTTACTCACGGCAGCGGTGCCACCCCGAGCCAACTAAAGAAAGTGGCCGAAGGCCGGAAGGTTGTGATTGAAGCCGATCGTGACACCCACATACTCTCGCTGCAGGGGCCAACGTCACTCGAGGCGCTCAAGCCGCACACGCCGATGAGGCTCGATCAGCTGCCGTATTTGTGTCATGAGGAGACAACGCTTTTTGGCAAGAGAGTAACGATCGGCCGGTGCGGATACTCCGGCGAGCGTGGGTACGAAATCTACTGCTGTTCGGCGGACGTAGGTGACATTTGGGACAGCGCCCTTTCGCATGGAGAGGCTCACGGCGTGGTCCCCGCGTCGTGGACATCCTTGGAACTGACGCGGGTCGAGGCAGCTCTTCTGTTCTTTCCCTTTGATATGCCTGAAGGCGACACGACGCCGTGGGAAGTGAAAATGCGCTGGATGGTGGACGCCGACAAGAAGGCTGACTACGTCGGCAAGCAGGCGCTTCGTTACCTGCGCGGTCGTGAGCGGTTCAAACAGGCCGGCGTCATCTTCATGCACGGCAGTGCCGTGGAGCCGGGCTCCCGGATCTACAAGGATGGTGTCGATATCGGCGTCGTCACCAGCTCGAGCTACAGTCGTTATCTCATGCAGTCTCTGGCTCTAG
>CAYWBS010000550.1:0-2886 GCA_964456215.1 uncultured Hyphomicrobiaceae bacterium | reverse complement strand
TTCAAAAATCGCTACCTTAAAGATCAAAATTCTAAACTCATCAAATATCAATCATGCTCGATTAAATTAGGCAACTACCTCGGCAGAAGGGCATCAGCAGCTGACGTCTCCGCCGTCTCGTCGAGTGCGAAGCGACGATCCTATAAATATTGTCAGATATCATTTCTGTCATGTTTGAACCACGTTCCGAAAGGCAAATTTGTTCTGGATTAACTTAACTTGTCTGCAGATGGAGTAAGAGAATGCGCAAATCATGGATAGTGGTGTCGATCATAGTAACCGTTGGCGCTTGTTTTGCTGCTTTTTCCAATTCGATGGCTGCTGTCGAGGACACACGAGAGTTTGTTAAGCTGCCGCGCATGATGCAGGAGCACATGTTGGCGAACATGAGGGATCATTTGGTCGCCCTGGATGCGATTCTGGACGAACTGGCGGACGGTAACGTGGACGCGGCGTCGACCATTGCCGAAAAACGGCTTGGCATGTCTTCACTGTCTCTGCATGGGGCGGATCACTTGCGAAAGTTTATACCGAAAGCCATGGGAGAAATTGGCACACAAATGCATCAAGCCGCGAGCAGGTTCGTCATTGTTGCGCAGGACGCGGAAATGAACCCAGGTAAGGAGTCGCAGCACAAGGTTTACCGGGCGCTTCAAGCTATCACCCAGAACTGCAACGCTTGTCATCAAAGCTACCGGATTAGGTGAATAGGTCGGTTTTGATGCTGTGGACGGCTCCTTTACCGGCATCTAAGTGCCAAGATGGTTGCTGTTGAAGTGACCATTAAAAGAGGAGCCGACCATGAAAGAAATTATGACAATTGGGTTTGATATCGCAAAGTCGATTTTCCAAGTTCACGGTGTCGATGCGGATGGCAAAGTCGTCGTCGGCCGGCAATTGAGGCGCCGACACGTCTTGGCATTCTTTGCCCAGCTCCCACCCTGCCTCATCGGCATAGAAGCCTGTGCATCGTCTCACTATTGGTCACGAGAATTGCAGACGCTCGGCCACACCGTGCGGCTGATCCCACCAGCCTATGTGAAGCCTTACGTGAAGCGCCAGAAGAATGACGCCGCGGATGCCGAAGCGATCTGCGAGGCGGTACAACGCCCGAACATGCGGTTCGTTGCAATGAAAACGCCGGATCAGCAAGCCTGTCTAATGCTTCATCGCACGCGCCATCTTCTGGTGCGCCAACGCACGGCCGTGAGCAATACGATCCGCGCCCACATGGCGGAGCTGGGGATTGTTGCGCCTGTCGGGCGTAGAGGCATCGACCAGCTTCTCGACATCGTGTCCAACGAGGAAGATAGCCGTATTCCTGAAGTCGCGCGTGAATGCCTAAAAGCGCTCGGCGAGCAGCTTTGCATGCTCAAAGCCCAGATCCTGGCGTTCGATCGGCGCATCATGGCTTGGCACCGCTCGAATGAACTGAGCCGCCGTCTGGATGATCTGCCCGGTGTCGGGCCGGCGCTGGCAACAGCGCTGGTGGCCAGCGTCGCCGACCCCAAAGCCTTTCGCTCGGGTCGTGACTTCTCCGCATGGCTCGGGCTCGTTCCAAAACAGAACTCAAGCGGCGGCAAAGAAAGGCTCGGCAATATCACCAAACAGGGCGATCGCTATCTGCGCAGTCTGTTCACAGCAGGCGCGTTAGCGGTGATCCGATACGCCAAGATCCATGGCACGGGACATCGACCATGGCTCACCATGCTCTTGGAGCGTCGGCCAACTAAGGTCGCTGCAGTCGCGCTTGCCAACAAGCTTGCACGCATGGCCTGGGCGATGATGGCGAAGGGTGAAAAATACCGGGAGCCGGTTGCGCTCGCGCGATAGAATGAGGCCGTGCTTTATGAGATCGCGCCCTAAGGCGTGATGGTTGGAAAGGACGAGCAGCACGTAATGCAGACCGGTCGATCCGGTGATCAGGACAACCCACTTGGGCCAGAGCATCAATGAATGCGTGCTTTTGACCGGGACCTGATCCGCGAAGGAAAGGCCGAACATATGGCCGCTCCGACCAAGGCTGCAACATGCAAAAGGTCCTTTACAACCTGGAGCCGTCCACATATGGCCCAAATGAGGAAAAGGCAGGACTAAGCATTTCGGGTCTCCTACTGAAGCTACAGCGGACGGCAGCGATGCTCGGAGAGATCGATGATCTTCATTTGGCTGAAATGACTGCTATTTGATCAATCCGGACATTGCAGTCCGTCGGAAATTTGCAGCGCGAGATGTCCGGGTAGGGTCATGGGCGGTAAGTCTCAGCGGGAGCACAACTAGTCTGCTTACCCTCAAGACTCTCCGTCGATCCTGACCAACCGCCACCGCCGCCCAGTGCCATATGTGGACGGCGCCCTTTGTTCAAGGATTATTCTTGCGTCTGGCATTCGGTCGGGTGCAAGTCTTGTGTCCGGCCTGCACTCATCTCCGGAAGGGAATTTATATGTTCCGCACGGGCGCTCCATGCCGGGAGCTGTCATTCGGTAATAGGAAAAAGGGCTTGGTGATAAGGAAACTGACTTGCTATTGCGCTAAGTCCGCCAGTCGGAAGACCATTTGTCCCCAGCCTTCGCTAACATATATGCCGAACTGAGCAATGAGTGACCATGCGAGAGCAAACTGGGCAACGGCAAAACCCGCTATGGTGAACTGGCTGATGCTTATAAGGCCCACACCGAATTGGGAGATGCTGATCACGCCGGCCGCAAACTGGCCTATGCCCAAAATACCACGCGCCACCACGGGCGTTCGATTGGGTCGGTATTTGAACGATATATGCACCAATGGCAGGCCCAATAGCCTAGCTGTTTAGTCCCGGAGAATGATGGAAACAGTTTATCTGAGACTTCATCATTCCGGGAGGCTTTATGGGCCAGATACTTCACG
>CAYWBS010000549.1:0-2892 GCA_964456215.1 uncultured Hyphomicrobiaceae bacterium | reverse complement strand
TGACCTGGCCCTCTATTTCATCGATGCGGCCGACGTCGAACACGGCATTCTTGGCCTTCGCCCATATGGTCTTGGCGGCGGCCTCCGGAATAATTCCCAGTTCGGCCATGGCGTCCGCCGCATGGGCTTCGATCTCGAACCAGATTCGAAACTTGGTTTGCGGGGCCCAGATCTCGGCCATGACGGTGCGGGAATAGCGAGGAATCATGAGCGGTCTTGCTCTCGTCGGTCGGGCTGCGCCGGACTCAAACTATGGAACCAAATCCCTAGCAGAGCGCGGTGGTGTTCGCAATGTGGCGGGGCGGAGCTGGTCAGTCTATCCCGTGGCCCGGCATGGAAGTTGGGAACTTTCGCTGCAAACTTCGGACGCGCCCGGCATCATCGCGATCTTGGCGGCCCCTTCGCGATCTGCGGTCCGGCGAACGCCAGGCAGAGGCCGCCGGCAACGAATAGCAAGAGAAGGCCCGGCCTTATTGGCGAAAACAGGAAGAGGGCGAATGTGTAAAAGCCGGCGAGAGACTCCCAATAGTAGCCCTTGAAAAGCAGTTCCCCGCCGCCTTTGATTTCCGGCGAATAGACGATGTAGTTATGGATAATGACCAGTACGCCGCCAACGGCACCGAAAACAATGATCAGCATTGCCAGGCCATAGAAGGCACGGACGATCCAGTGCCGCGCCGCCGCGTAGGTTTGCAGCCACCAGCAAACCAATGCGGTCACCGCCGCCGCGAGCGAGCAGATCACGATTGTGGCATTTTCCTGCGTGGTGAGGTCCCGGCCGTGTGAGAGATAATCTCTGCGCAATATCGCCATGACCGCAAAGGCGAAGGCGGCTACAAACAGTGCGCCGAACGCCCAGCTGATCCACGGCTTGAATCGGTAGCGGTGTCCACGGCGTCCGGCATCCTCGGATGATAATTCGACGCGCATCAAAACCCCCGGTAATCGCGGTAAGGTATCGCGATATAGCGTACATCCGGTCCCTCAAAGCCGACGCGAAATACTCCTACAATGATGATCATCACCGGCTCGGACGCTTCAGGCCGATAGACATGGACCATGCGGATGGCATAGCGCACTGGGCAGCCTCTGCTTCTGGGGATGCGGGTATCCTTGTGGATCGTTTGCTGTCGTTCGCCGGGCCGGTCGGCCGTCAGCCGGAATCCGCGTATGGCTTGCCGGGTGAACTTCCGGCAGCGCGGCATATCCACACGGTAGGAGTTCATTCTGAACTCGACGGGCCGTTCGATCTGACTGACAGTATGGTTGGGATTGACCCTGACGCGGTTGGCGTTGGCGTCAAGTTCGGTGACCGGATTGCTTGCAATCGCCAATCCGCGAAGCTTTATTTTGTACTCCAGCAACATCGATGTCGCCTTGGCGCGGCTTTGGACCCGGACATCCGTTGGACTTGCCTTTTCGTCCTTGGCGACAGCATCAAAAGGAGACTCTCCGATCCACCTGTTCGCCTTGGTGTCGATGATGAATATCTCGGAATACGGAAATCCGGAACCGTCCTGGCGGCCATATTGCTCGAAAGCAAAATAGTCGCCATTGGGCGAAAATCCGATCACCTCAACATTGGCGATATCGCCCGCCTGGGCAAAAGGGGACAGGCCGGCTCCTGCGGCGAAGCCGGCAATGAACACGAGCTGGCGAATGCCTCTCAAAGCAAACATATCCGCTCTCCGGGAAGAATTATGGCGCAGTTTGCCACAATGACTAGGGATGAGGCTATATCTTGCATTGACACAGTTAACCTACTCAGATCGGGCGGTCGGCAATCCCAGGTGAGTGTTGGCGCGGCCGGGCAAGTCCTGTCAAGCCACTGCATCGGCAGGCTGGCGATCATTGCGTGGTGACATCCGCTCCTGCACCGGCGTGAGGGTCGGCCCGGCTCGACCGTTTTCAGTCCGGGGGGCTTGAAAGCCGGCGGGGGCGGAGTCTATCAGGAGGGCTTATTGTTCTTGGTTCGTCATGCCGATTACTTTGCCCACGGCCGGAAGAAATACGTTATGGTTGAGACGATCAATGATGGTGGTTGCGATGAAATCGATTTTGGTTCCAATGGAAGACTGTCCCGGCGTTGCCTCCCAGCTGGCAACGGCCTACTTGGTCGCGCAGGAATTCGGCGGTCACATCACGGGAGTGGCGCCGCGCACGGCCACTGAGATTTATTATTACGGGGAAGGGTATTCGCCCGTCGCTCTGGAACAATGGGAGCGGGAAGAAAAGGCCCATGCCGAAAAAGCAGCGACCATTTTCCGTGATTTTATGCAGAAACGGAATGTCGCTTTGGGCGAAGTCGAGGGCCCATCGGATCAGCCAGGGTCGGACTGGCGCACAGAGATCGCCAGCGGCGACGACGCGGTCGGCCAGCTCGCCCGCCTTTTTGATCTGACTGTGGTCGCCAGGCCGGTCCAGAATGAAATCGTGCCTCGCTCGGCGCTTCTTGAAACTGTCCTGTTCGAAAGCGGCCGTCCGCTCATGGTGGCGCCGCCGGAGACGCCGGAACGTCTCGGCGAGATGATCCTCATTGCCTGGAACGGCAGCACGGAAAGTGCGCGGGCGATCGCATTGGCGAAACCGTTTCTTTCTCTGGCAAAAAGAATTGTTGTGTTGTCGGTCGAGGGCGGCATGGTCGCCGGCCCGGGCGCGCAAGATGTCTGCCGCGCTTTGGGCCGCTCGGGTATAGTGGCAGAGCCAATGGAGATTCAAGCGCAATCGGGACGGTCCACGGGCGAAGCGATTTTGGCGGAGGCCGCGAATGCCGGCGCCGACCTTATCGTCAAAGGGGCCTACACCCATAGCCGGTTGCGGCAAATGATCTTCGGCGGCGCGACCAGCCATGTGATGAGTCAGTCCAGTCTGCCAGTCCTTATGGCCCATTGA
>CAYWBS010000548.1:0-2893 GCA_964456215.1 uncultured Hyphomicrobiaceae bacterium | reverse complement strand
CAAAGCATCACATCCGCCCTTGCTGATGTGCTTGGGAATGGAAGAAGGGCAGGTGTGCGCCACTAAAGAAGAAAACTAGGAATTGGAGTTGACAATACGATGAAGAGGTGAGGAGAATCATTTTTTAACCATTTTCATAGAGCTTTCTTACGAATTTAAAGTGCCGGTCTAGTTTTGTTGGCGCTATCTCGGTTTCGTTTGGCGATAGTTGGCAATAGCAATTAAGAGTGGTGCCGACGTCAATGGCGCGATATCTGGCAGTGTTCGAGCGAAACGGGCACGCCTTTTGAAATGCATTGGTTGGCCAATGCCGTTGGCACAACTTTGGTGTAGGCGATGTATACCTCTACACATTCGAATTGATTTCGTTCACCGATTATCCCATTGCACTTATCCAAGCATTTCGCGGTCCCACGACGTGGTAATGCGAGACGGCAATCAACGACGGCTCAACTAATGTCCATACGACCGCGACGGATCTTGCACGTGATCACCACAGCGAGTGTCGGCGGCGCCGAGCACATGCTGCTGAGGCTACTGCAACGGAATGACCCGGGGCGATATGCGCCAGCTGTACTTTCGTTGATGGCTCCGACGTCGCTGAAGGAACAATTTGAAGCGCTGGGCCTGCCGCTTTATACGCTGGGTATGCGCGCCTCCGTACCAATGCCCGAATCCATCTTCAAGTTGAGGCAAATTCTACGCGACCATCGGCCCGATCTGGTCCAGGCTTGGATGTATCACAGTAACCTGGCCGCTGTGGTCGGCGCGTGGCTGGCTGGTAGCGGCGCACCTATCCTGTGGAACATCCGCCACTCGCTTCACGATGTAAAGCTCGAACGACCGTTATCCCGCGCCGTTATTCGGCTGAACGCCAGGCTGTCGCGGCAGCCGCGCGCCATCATCTACAATGCGAGGAGAAGTCTCGCACAGCATCACGCCATCGGCTTCTCGCCCGATCGCAGTGTGTTAATGCCCAACGGATTTGATTGCGACGTTTACCGTCCGCGGCCCGAGCTGCGTGGGCGGATCCGGGTCGAGCTCGGCATTGACGAAAATGCGCCGCTGATCGGCATGGTTGCCCGCTATCATCCGATGAAGGATCCCGTCAATTTGTTGAAGGCGTTCGCCATCGTCAGCCGCGGCCGGCCCGATGCTCGCTTAGTCATCGCGGGTCGTAATTTTGATCAAGATAATGTGCCTATGAACCGAGCTATCAGCGCACTGGGCCTAGACAACCGCGTGAGACTGCTTGATCGCCGCAATGATATCCCCAAATTCCTAGCGGCGTTGGACGTGGTCGCGCTCCCGTCGGCCTGGGGCGAAGGCTTTCCGAATGCCATTGGCGAAGCAATGGCCGCTGGGATACCCTGCGTCGCGACCGATATTGGTGACACTACCGTGTTGATTGGCGCACACGGCCGCGTTGTGCCGCCACGAAATCCCGAAGCGTTAGCGGCCGCTCTGAACGAGATCCTAGACCTCGAACCCGAAGCCAGGCGGCAGTTGGGTTCGAACGCGCGCCGTCACATCACATCACACTTTGAGTTGGGTAACATACTGAAGCGCTTTCACGCTCTCAATGACCTGTTTCTCGATCCGGCCAATACGACCATTGCGCCAAGCGAGGTGTTGCGTCGGCTACCATCTTATTAACTGTCCTCCGCACGACGGCGCTTTTGATTGCATTACGCATCGATTATAAACCCGCAATTTGGTATCGTCCGACCATTAGTTCTGGGAGAGGCAATAGCTTGCTCCCGTAGTCAATGTATCGTCGTACGTACATGCAACACGAGGACTCTTTCATGTGATCTTGCGAATCCGTACTGCCGTACGTTGGTTTTTGGTTGGAGTACCTATTGTGCGCTCGGATTCCGGCGGGACATTTGTAATTTCCTTGGATTTCGAGCTCCATTGGGGGCTGCACGCTTGCGACTTGGCGGCTTGCTCTGAACGACTGCTGGGCGCGTGCGTTGTGGTACCCAGGATGCTTGACTTGTTCGCTATCTACGATATCGCAGCGACGTGGGCGACGGTCGGCTTCTTGTTTTTCGGCGATAAGGAAGAGCTTCTCTGCTATTTGCCCAAAGAATTGCCCCAATATGATTCGCCCGCTCTCTCATCCTACACGTTAATGGATCGTCTTGGCCCAAACGAACGGGAAGACCCATTTCATTTTGGATTATCCTTGATCACAAAGATCAACGAGGCGCCTCGACAGGAGATCGCTAGCCACACGTTCTCGCACTACTACTGCTTGGAGCAGGGACAAAGGGCGACGGCGTTCGCCGCGGACTTGGCGGCAGCGCAGCGCGCCGCCCAACGTCTCGGTATCAATCTTAAAAGTCTGGTCTTCCCACGTAACCAAGCCAATCCGGCCTATCTATCAATTTGCGGCGCGGAGGGTTTTAAGGTAATTCGCGGCAATTCTTCATCCTGGCTTTACAGCCCCGTCGATCATAGGGGAAACGACCCGGCGCGTCGCGTCGGTCGTCTCGCTGATGCCTACGTTCCCGTAACGGGTACGCAGTCCGTTCGCCCCAACGAACCGGAAGCCGGCATCATCGATATCCCGGCCAGCGCGTTCTTAAGGCCGGTGAGGAAATCGATGAACGCACTAGAGCCGCTCCGATTACGGAGAATATTGCATTCGATGAGCGCGGCTGCCCAGTCGGGCTCGATCTACCATTTGTGGTGGCATCCCCACAACTTTGGGCGCGACACCGAAGCAAATCTTCATTTCCTAGGGCGGATTCTAGACCACTATCGGGAGCTGGCGGACAATCAGGGAATGCGATCCGCCACCATGGCGGAGGCTGTAGCATAATGACGATGGCAGCCGAACTCTCGCTTGAACGGCTCGCGATTGGTGACGTCGACTTCGGGGCAC
>CAYWBS010000547.1:0-2897 GCA_964456215.1 uncultured Hyphomicrobiaceae bacterium | reverse complement strand
TCCGATTCGGAACGGCGCATGCACAGAGCCGTCACGGATTTGCCCTCACCGGCGGAAGCCCGTCTGAGCAATAACACGGAACTGGCAGATAGAAGCGAGCCAATGGCTGCATCCTTAGAACCAAGGGGCGACGAACCCGCTCTCGCCAGCAAGCCTGTCGCCGCGCCGCGGACGCACGCGGGAGCCGGCGCCGGACAGGTGTGCAATTCGCCAGCCGCACCGCAAGATGGCGAAAATCCCGTAAGATCAACATCACCGGCAAAAGCCGCGAATGGCGGCTGGGACGGCGTTGACCGACGGAAGAATGATTTCGGTCCACCCGTGGGGGTACAGGACCGCCGCCGTCCGCGCCCGTCATTCGGTCGGCGTGAACCTGTTTGAATGGTCCGCCGCAACCGGGAAAGAGTGTAGGCAGCGATGAAAAAATCTCAATTTGCATCCGTTCATGGCGGGCTCCTGGCCCGCAAGGGGCAGGCCGCGCCGGCGATTCCGTCCCCTATTCCGCAACTGGTGTATACGGATGCTCCGTCGTCGCCGGCACCGGATGATCACTCGGAAGGGCCGGGGTCCGGCCGCCGCGATGTCAAACGATGGTCCAATCAGCCGCTGATGGCGTCGAAGGAATCCGTCAGGTCCAGGCCGCTTCCGCCATCCGGGAAAGATTCGCCATCGGACTGGCTGCGGTGCGACGCGAATTGCGCCGCCGATTCGGATCAGAGCGGAGAGCTTGCAGAAAATGATTACGGCGATCCGTCCTCGCGCTTCAAGATCTCGGTGCGTTTGACGGCGGAGCAAAGGCGGCGCATGCGAACCATCGCAGCGCAGCTCGATTGGCCGCATCAGAAGATCCTGTCGAAAGCGCTGGACGCCTATCTCGACCGCATATGCAAGCGGGAAATGAAAGGATGCGCCTGCCTCAACAGACGCCTTGGTGCGGACTAGAGCATATTCTCATTTCGTTAACGCTGGCCGCAAAAGCAATCGAGAGCAGAGCCGCGTAAATCCCGATCCGGCGGTGCAACCCGACGCATGTCCATGATGAAATCGTAGATAGAAGCAATTTTAGGTTTATTTCCAACGGTCATTTAAAGCTTAACGGTTACCATGTCTCCAAACATGAATGATGGAGAAATATCATGGTAGGTGAGACAGGAATACGCGTCGGCGCGGCATTGATTATTCTTTGCGGCCTTGGCGCGGCGACGGTTCTTACGATCAACCAGCACAATGAGAAGGGTGTCGAATCCGGCATCACCAGAATGGCTGAAATGGTCCCTGAAGCGATCAGGCCGGTTTTCGGAGGATTTGTCGCAGGCGGTGCCGGAAGCGTCGCCGCCGAAGGCGGAGATTACGAGACGCTCGACTATAATGTTCGCTATCCGCGGATGCTGACGGCGCGAGAGCACGACACGCCCGGATCTACTGTTTGGAGAAAAATCTGGCTAGCCAATCCTGGCCTTGGCACGCCCGATGGCCTTGGTACTTACAACGAAGACTATTCCAAAGTGTCGCGCATCGAGGATGGCATTCACGCCGCGATCTAGTCGAGGCGGCCAGTGCCGGCCTTGCCGGCGCATGATCGGCAACCTGCATTTGCGGGAAACCGGCACATCGGCGACAGTGCCGTTTTTGTCAAGGCGGGAACCGCATCGTAGAGTGCGGTTCTCTCCTTTTATTCGTCTATCCCGTCCCGCATTTATTTTGCAAACACTTCTCTCTTCCGGCGAATTGAACCAACGTCACTGGCGTCATCAATCATGCTGATCGCCGGAAAAGCTGGACATTCCTCCACGGATCATGAGCCGATGGGACCGAAAAACGTCATCCTCGCGGCAAAGGTATAACCCGCTTCAAACGTCATGAGGCTGACAAACACCAGAATAAACACCGGCGGCAGAAGAATGGCGTACATAAGCGCCATCCGCTCCCACGCCATATGCATGAAGATTGCGACGATGAGCCCGGCCTTGATTATCATGAACAGGAGAATGAGGGACCATCGAAGCATTCCCACGAGGTGGAAATAGTCGACGAGATAAGAGAACGTGCTGAATACAAACAGCAGGAACCAGATCCACAGATATACATTGATCGGATGTTGTTGCCCTTCCGCGCTTGCCATATTTGCCCCTCACCACAGATAGAAGAATGCGAAGATGAATACCCAAACGAGATCGACGAAATGCCAATAAAGACCCATCGTCTCCACGATTTCATAGCGGCCCTTCAGTGTCGTGAAAAAACCGCGCCGTTCATGGTCGAAATCACCGCGCCAGACTTTCCGCGCCACAATGAGCAGAAAAATCACGCCGACCGATACGTGAAAACCGTGAAATCCGGTAATCATGAAAAAGCAGGAGCCAAACTGGGGCGCACCCCAGGGGTTTCCCCACGGCCGCACCCCTTCCAAAATGAGTTTGGTCCACTCAAAGGCCTGCATTCCCACAAATGAGGCGCCGAAAAAAGCCGTCGCCAGGATAAGATAGGTGGTCGTCTTGCGGTTCTTGCGGTAGCCGAAGTTAACCGCCATGGCCATCGTGCCGCTAGACGAGATCAGCACGAAGGTCATGATCGCGATCAGGATTAGGGGGATTTCCTCGCCGCCGATATTGAGGGCGAAGACCTTGCTCGGATTCGGCCACGGCACCGTGGTCGACATCCGCACGGTCATGTAGGAAATGAGAAAACAGCTGAAGATGAACGTGTCGCTCAGGAGGAAGATCCACATCATGGCCTTCCCCCAGGACACCTTCTTGAATGCGCGCTGGTCGGACGACCAGTCCGCGACAAAGCCCTCCGCGCCCGGAAGCAACTCTTGGGGTTGTCCTGTATTCGCCACCGCAGTCTCGGCCATTGCTTTTCGACCTATCTCGCGCCTTTGATAACCGACGTGCAGA
>CAYWBS010000546.1:0-2898 GCA_964456215.1 uncultured Hyphomicrobiaceae bacterium | reverse complement strand
CACAAGCCGAAATCCGCTCTGGAGGTGATCATGACCACCCTCCATTCCGGCGGAAAATTCAATTCGAAGGTTTATGGTACGTCAGGCGGCCTGCATGGTGTTGGCGTGTCGGTGGTGAACGCCCTCTCGGAAAGGCTCGAAGTCGAGGTGGCGCGCAACCAGAAGCTCTACCGGCAAACCTACAGCCGTGGAAATCCGGACGGCAAGCTGGTGAAAGTCGGTGACATCAAGAACCGCCGTGGAACAAAGATCCGTTTCAAACCCGATCCCAAAATCTTTGCCAAAGACGTCGTGTTCAAACCTGCCCGGTTATTTCGCATGGCGCGCTCCAAGGCCTATTTGTTCGGCGGCGTCGAGATTCGCTGGAACTGCGATCCGGACTTGATTGCCGGAAAGGACGAAACTCCGGAAAAGGCCGTCTTCCATTTTCCAGGCGGGCTGAAGGATTTCCTGAATATCCGCATCGAAGGCCGAACATTTGTCACGCGCGATATTTTTTGGGGAAGAACGGAACGTGATGGCGGCCATGGCTCCATGGAATGGGCGATTGCCTGGATCGGCGACGCGGACGGATTTCTCAATTCCTATTGCAATACGGTGCCCACTCCTGAAGGCGGCACCCACGAGACCGGACTTCGCGGCGCCCTCACCAAGGCGCTCAGGGCCTATGGCGAGCTGGCGGGAGTGAAGAAGGCGGCGCAAATCAATGCCGACGATGTTCTCGCTTCCGCCGCGGCCATGCTTTCCGTCTTTATTCGTGAGCCGGAATTTCAAGGCCAGACCAAAGAGAGACTCGCGACCCAGGAGGCCGCCCGGATTGTCGAGTCCACGCTCAAGGATGCGTTCGACCATTGGCTCACGGCAAGCCCTCAGCAGGCCAACAAGTTGCTCGAATGGGTCATAGAGCGGTCCGAAGAGCGGCTAAGACGCCGCCGCGAAAAAGATATCAGCCGGAAAACCGCGGCCCGCAAACTGCGTCTGCCCGGCAAGCTCGCTGATTGTACGAGATCGGGACAGGACGGAACCGAGATCTTTATTGTCGAGGGAGATTCGGCCGGCGGCTCGGCGAAGCAGGCCCGTGACCGGGCCACGCAGGCGATCCTTCCCCTGCGCGGCAAGATTCTCAATGTCGCCAATGCGAGTTCGGCGAAACTTGCTCAGAACCAGCTCTTGGCCGATCTCATTCAAGCGCTTGGATGCGGCACCGGAACGGCTTACAGGAACGAGGAACTGCGTTACGAGAAAGTCATCATCATGACCGACGCGGATGTCGACGGGGCCCACATCGCGTCGCTGCTCATTACATTTTTCTACCAGCAAATGCGTGAACTGATTGAAAACGGTCATCTCTATCTCGCTGTGCCACCCCTCTACAAACTGTCGCAAGGTGCCAGATCGGTTTATGCCCGCGACGACGCTCACAAGGATCTTTTGCTGAAGAGCGAATTCAATGGCCGCGGTAAAATTGAGATCTCGCGCTTTAAGGGCTTGGGCGAAATGATGCCGCGGCAGCTGAAAGAAACCACGATGAGCCCCGAAACCCGCACGCTTTTGCGTGTGGAAATCGCCGACCCGGACCCGGGGGATACAATGCGGAAAATCGATCAGCTTATGGGCAACAAGCCGGAAGCCCGATTTTTGTTCATTCAGGAAAATGCGGAATTCGTCAGCAGCGATCGCCTCGACATTTGAAGCACGGGCCTGTCTGAACGGTCGAACCGATTTCTCCAAATTTGAGAAAATTTCGAAAAATACCTTGGAAACGGACGCCATCCGTGAACAAAGTCTTGCCGTGTTATTGACAAATGAATGGCAACTCCTATTTTCTTCATAGATATCGGGGCAGAATCACGTCAAATTGACGTATACTTCGATCAAAGAGAAATATCGTGCGACGTTGAAACGTCCAGCGCTGTTCACCTGCAACACATGAGCTTTCAAGATCTTGGCCTAAGTCCGCGCGTTCTGAAGAGCGTCGAAAATGCCGGATTCATAAATCCAACGCCCATCCAGATTCGCGCTATTCCGTTTGCCGTGCAGGGCCGGGACGTTGTCGGCGTGGCCCAGACAGGAACCGGCAAAACCGCTTCCTTCGTCCTGCCAATGCTCACCCGCCTGGAACGCGGCCGAGCGCGGGCGCGTATCCCCAGATCGCTTATCCTGGAGCCAACCAGAGAACTCGCGGCCCAGGTCGCCGAGGCGTTCGAGGCGCTTGGTTCGGATCACAAATTGAACGTCGCTCTGCTTATTGGCGGCGTCTCCTTTGACGAACAGGACCGCAAGCTCGGAAGAGGTGCGGATGTGGTGATCGCGACGCCGGGCCGATTGCTCGACCATTTCGGTCGTGGCAAGCTTTTGTTAAACGGTGTTGAAATCCTCGTAATCGACGAGGCCGACCGCATGCTCGATATGGGCTTCATTCCGGATATTGAGCGCATTTGCAAACTGCTGCCCATCACGCGGCAGACACTTTTCTTCTCCGCAACCATGCCGCCCGAGATTCAGCGACTCACCCAAAAATTTCTAAGTGCGCCGGAACGCATCGCAGTGACACCCCCGGCCACGGCGGCGGGAACGATTACACAAAAATTCTCCGCGGCGCCGTCCGATCCAAAGGCAAAGCGAAATGCGTTACGCGAGCTGATCCGCAGTCAGGATGTCAAAAACGCCATCATCTTCTGCAATCGTAAACGCGACGTAATCACCCTCTACCAATCCTTAAAGAAACATGGCTTTAATGTTGGCGCCCTGCATGGCGATATGGACCAACACAACCGCATGGCGACGCTGGAAGCCTTCCGTAATGGAGAAATCACCTTTCTGGCCGCCAGTGACGTTGCGGCCCGGGGCCTCGATATTCCGGAGGTGAGCCATATATTCAACTATGATGTGCCGCTA
>CAYWBS010000545.1:0-2903 GCA_964456215.1 uncultured Hyphomicrobiaceae bacterium | reverse complement strand
TAAGGGTAAGGAGAAGACCAGGAATGCGTAGCATCGTAGGCATATTCGGCGCAGTTTGCGGTATGATCGCCGTCGCCATTGTCGGGCGCTATGGATATATGAGCGCTGACACTGAGATCGACGGGTTCATCACCGCCTTTCTGTTTGGTGCCATCGCAGCCGGCGGGCTTGGCGGTCACGCCGTGGCCGTCAGGGTCTGGCGTCACAATCGCCTATGGGCGTTTATCATCGGCCTTGTGTGCATCCTTGCGCTCTTTGTGAACCTCTCGAACAGTCTTGGCTTCATTGCCGGCCGTGGCGATAAGGCCGAGGCCGAACGGTCCAAGCTATCGGATACGGTCGCCAGTGATCGCACCGAGCTTGCCCGCTTGCGGAAAAAGCGCGACGAGATCCCAGCCTTTGCGATAACCACGGCAACAAGCGTTAGGGCAGCCGAAGCCGCGGTTGCTAGCGCCGAGCGGATCAGGAAGGCCGAATGCGATAAGCGCGGTCCACGATGCCGGGATCGCGAGCTTGCAGAACAGGCCTCACGCGAGAAGCTTGTCGAGATCACGGCTGCCAAGGCGACGACCGATAGGGCAGCCAGGCTTGACGAAGAAATCGCAGCGACCAGAACCAAGCTCGCCAAATCAAAGCCGGTCGAGCCCGTGAACCCGCACGCCGAAGCCTTGAAACGGATTTTTCAGCTTCCTGAGAATGCCGCCGCCTATGCCGCGACCTATCAGCAATTCGCGGTCGCGGCGATTGTCGAGCTTCTTATCGTCATGTCATTCGTGGCCTTCGAGCTGATCGGCCGGGAAGCCCACGTGGCGCCAGGGGAAATCGAGGCGAAGGGTCTGTCTATCGAGCCCCCGAAAGGAAGCAGTCCGAAGCTCGTTTCATCCAACGCCGCGAGCATGGGAAGCGTGCCCGACATCATGGCCGATATCTTGGAGCCCGCCAGGGGCGAGCGCGTCGAGATCGAGAGCACCTATCGCGCTTATGCAGCGGCCTGCGAGGACCGGGGCTTGCGCGCCGTCACGCCGGACCAGTTCATCGAATTGATGCAGAAATTCTGCCGATCGTGCCGGATTAGAGCGGACGCCAGCGCTGACCATATTTTTCTGATCGGCGTTAAAATTACAAGGGAGACATCGCATGAAAATCGGGTATTGCAGAGTCTCTAAAGACGATCAGGACTTATCACTGCAAAAGGACGCGCTCAAGGCCGCTGGCTCTGAGAAAATCTTTGCCGAGAAGATCAGCGGCGCCAAGAATGACCGGTCAGAATTGCAGGCGGCCTTGGAGTTTGCTCGCCAAGGCGACACGCTGGTTGTTTGGAAACTCGACAGGCTTGGGCGGTCGCTTTCGCAATTGGTCAACACAGTGGACCGGCTCAAAGCTGACGGCATTCAGTTTCGCTGCCTGAGCCCGGAAATGGATACCACAACGTCAAGTGGCAAACTGATATTCGGCATCTTCGCCACGCTTGCGGAATTCGAACGCGATTTGATTGTCGAGCGCACGAGGGCCGGGCTCGACGCGGCCGCCGCGCGAGGGCGAAAAGGCGGTCGTCCACCATCGATGACGCCGGAAAAGATCGAAGCGGCAACAGACATGCTCAAGAATGGCGATAACGTCTCGCAGGTCGCCCGCGTGCTCAATGTCAGCCGGCAATCAATCTATCGCAATGTCCCCATGGATGATGGCGGAACGCCCCGCGAAGCGTGCCAGGTTGACTGAAGGGGAATTGTTTCAGCGCTTGGGCAGGCCCGGACCTGCGCCCAACATACTGAGACATCCGGAGTTGAGAGTGAAGCGGACCTGATATGCTCGGCATGAGACTTACGGCTTTTGACCCAGAACGGACGTCAGACACCAGCCCCAAAGCGAGGTTTTCCAATCCGATCCGACCAATGCTCGTGATAGCCTGCACAGTCGGCAAGGCCGATCACGCAGCGAAGCGTGACCCACGAAGCGGAAACGACAACGGGAACTCTGAATGAGGAGCTTGACGCGAACGGCTGCACCGCTGGTCCCGCCCCGAGGGCAGGGCAAACTGCCGCATTTCCCAACAGAAAAACACATTTTATCGAGATTAAGTTGCCACACCAGCCATCGAGGACTAAAATAAATATCGATTTCCTGGGTTATGCTGGTCGGCGGTTATCCTTCGGGGATGTTCGACAGGTTCCGACAACATAATTGCTTGTTCCATGACCCCGGCAACGGCGGATGCCACCAGGAACCGGCCGCGGAACGCCAACAAAAAAAGAAACTCATAAAAAGGGAGAAACTCATGACACGTCGACTAATTCTGTCACTATGTCTGGCCTTTGCGACCGCCGTTCTCGCCTTGAGTCCGCTTGAACGGACCTTGGCCGGCGAAAAAGTGATCCGCTTTGGCCTGATCCCGTCCGAGGACGCGGAGAAACTGCTCAAAGACTCGGCACCGTTCGTTGAGGCGCTGGAGAAATCAATAGGTATGAAGGTGAAGCCCTTCGTCGCCATGGACTATAGCGCCGTGATCGAGGCATTGAAGTCGGATAAGCTGGAGATCGCCTTCCTGGGGCCGGCCTCCTACATCCTGGCCAAGGACAAGGTCGGAGCCCAGATCGAGGCGGTGGCCCGGGGTATCATGAAGAAGACCGGCAAGTCGTCATATCGGGGACTGATCATCACCCACCCGGACAGGCCCATTGGAAATCTTCAGGATCTCAAAGGAAAGACATTCGCATTCGTCGATCCCGCCTCCACCTCGGGGAATTTTGTGCCGCGCTTTGTGTTCAACAAGAACGGCATCGATCCCGAAAAGGATTTCAAGTCTTTATACTACTCCGGCACCCATCAGGCGTCACTGATCGCGGTCAAGGAGGGCAAAGTCGATGCTGCCTCGATCGCCGACGAGGTCTATGATCTTGCCA
>CAYWBS010000544.1:0-2905 GCA_964456215.1 uncultured Hyphomicrobiaceae bacterium | reverse complement strand
GGAGTATTCAATGGCTGAAGAAAGGCCACCTAAGCGGACTGAAAAAATCCAGATCATGTTGGATGATGACGAGCTTGCCGCCATCGACGACTGGCGGTTCGAGAAACGGCTTCCGTCGCGCGCGGCGGCGATCCGGGAGTTGATTCGGCGAGGGCTGTCCAAAGCCGATGAGTTCAGAGATCCACCGTCTGATGCGGCGTCAGGCGAGTTTCGGGTTACGGAAGGACACGACGATACATAGTTGACAGTGCCCGTCCGTCGTAGGTCCCACCACATGGTTCCCGGAGGATATGCTAATCCAAACGTGGCTTCCGCCCCGCATCTGCTCCCTGGCGGGCAAGATGCAATGCATCGGAAACATTCTTGAGTTCCTCGGCGACGTTTGCTCCAGGCATGTTTTCGGCTTCCGCGATTTCCCGCAGGCTCGCATCATCTTGCCATTGTTCAAGTATGGCGGTCTTTTCATCGACCGAAAGGCCCTCATGTGACAGCACCTGTTGCGGCTTCTCAAAATGCCGCTTGGGGTTAAGCTTCATGTCTTCGATATTAGTTCGCTGCGTTCGCTGTTTCATAGGCTTAACTCATCCGCTCATGCAGGACTGTTCTTTTTCCGCCGCCGCATCGGTCTTAGCCTCTTTGCTGCCAGGGCGCCCGCGTTTGATGGCGCCGTCCGCTCGCGCTTTTAGATACGTGACAGCTATCCGCATGAACTGAATTTGCACGCTTGCCTCCTATGTCTACCCTGTTGAATCCGCGTCTATCATGAGGTGCAACAATTCAGTCTTTGGGTGGGTTCCCTATGATCTGCCACTCTTTTTCAGGGTCGCCCGGTTGAAAAATTTCCCGCGGCAGATTTCTTTCGACGAACTTTTCCTTTGCTTGTGTGCAAGGCTCATTACCTTCTTGTTTGGAAGATCGCGCCGCTCGGTACCGCCGAACTCCGCCAATTCCACTTCGCTTATCAAGCAGCACATCTCCTTCAATGCACCCATCAGCTCTCTCTTTCCGATCTCCCGGCCCTTGCCGCCAAGTGCCGCGTCCGCGGTTATTTGCCGGGATGTGGATGTTCCCGGCATCGCTAAGATTTCCTCTTTCCAACGACGGCAACTGACGAGAGCAACTTCACGGCGTTCCGTCCGTTCCCGCGAAAAAATGCCGAATGGCGGAACCTGGCAAGGGCTGCCGTGTTGATTTGATAAGCGCCTGCGCCCGACGACACATTCGACGTCATTCGTATGCGGATGGAAAATCGCTGCGCAACCGCTGCTCACGATTTAAAAAAAAAGAAAAATAAAGGAAAGGATCAAATGTTTAAGCAATTTCGTGCGCTCGCACTATCTGCGTCAGCGCTGGTCGTGGCAATCGGCGTTCCCGCCACCGCGAATGCCGTCTCTCCTGACACGAGTCCCGGAAACCTACGGATTCAATCTGCACAGCCCGTCGTTCCGCTGACGTCGGACAGCGTTGCGGCGACTAAGGGCTATATGCAGCTCGCCAAGAAAGAACGCCGCGTGCGCAATCGTCGCTG
Organism: uncultured Hyphomicrobiaceae bacterium; assembly: GCA_964456215.1. GTDB lineage: Bacteria > Pseudomonadota > Alphaproteobacteria > Rhizobiales > BFAS01 > MnTg02. The sequence continues at coordinate 1,377 of CAYWBS010000544.1, read as the reverse complement.
GCGTAACAGGCGAGGGCGTCACAGCCGTAGGCACCGTCGTCATCGTCGCCGCCATCATGATCGTCACGACTTCCGCCCTGGGGCGGCTATCGGTGGCCTCATCGGTGGAATCCTACTAAACGAGGCGTTCCGCGACAGCCGCGGTTCCGATCTTCGACGTTATGACAACCGCTATCGCTCATTCCGCTGGAGCGACGGAACGTTCCAGCCCTATGGTGACGGACCACGCAGACTTTGCCCTTATCTTTACTAGAAACAATAGATAAAAATAAGCGATCGACGTGGATTGCGGGGCACATGCCTCGCGGTTTGCGGTGTCGCTGCGATTGATGATAGAGACCTTCCAATTTGTCGACTTTGCATACGCTAGTCATACCGGTTTTCCGCGGCGCGGCCTGCGGTCATCCTCCCCAACTGAAAACGAATAGACACCTGACGTGTTTTGTTCGGTATGCTGTCTGCCTGCACTGGAGACCCCCGCAACAATGGCCTTGGGCATGCATGGATAAGTATCGCATTGAGGACGAAAGCAATGGCAATCGAGAGTAGAAATCCGGCCACGGAAGAACTGATTGAGACGTTTGAACCCTTGAGCGAAGAGGAGATTTCGACTGCCTTGGACAGGGCTGTCAAAGCGTTTCAACACCACCGGAAATCGACCTTCGCCGAGCGGTCGAAAGCCATGCGGACGGCAGAGCAGATTCTATTGGATGAAAAAGACGTCTTCGGGCGTTTGCTCACATCCGAGATGGGTAAGACGCTGAAATCGGCAATCGCGGAGGTTGAAAAATGCGCCTCTGTTTGCCGCTACTACGCCGAAAATGCCGAAGAATTCCTCGCCGACGAGGAGATGGCGAGCGACGCAACCCGGAGTTTTGTGCGCTATCTGCCGATGGGCCCTATCTTGGCAGTGATGCCTTGGAACTTCCCGTTCTGGCAGGTGTTTCGTTTCGCGGCGCCGGCACTCATGGCCGGCAATGTAGGGTTGCTGAAGCACGCTTCCAACGTACCGCGTTCGGCACTGGCCATTGAAGATATATTCAGGCGTGCGGGCTTCGCCGAGGGCTGCTTCCAGACATTGTTGATCGGCTCCGACAAAGTCGAAAAAGTCCTAAGGGACGATCGCGTCAGAGCGGCGACGCTCACTGGGTCGGAACAAGCCGGCGCTGCCGTCGCCGCTACCGCGGGGGCGGAGATCAAACATACCGTTCTTGAGCTCGGCGGTTCAGACCCCTTTATCGTCATGCCCTCAGCCGATTTGGAAAAGGCGGTAAATCTTGCGGTGACGGCGAGGACAATCAATAAAGGCCAGTCCTGCATTGACGCGAAGCGCTTCATCATTCATGCCTCGATCTACGATGCTTTTACCGACCGGTT
>CAYWBS010000543.1:0-2917 GCA_964456215.1 uncultured Hyphomicrobiaceae bacterium | reverse complement strand
GTCGCCGCGAAACCCCTATCGCGCGAGTGTCCATAGCGGGCCAACGCTTTCCGCAATTTCATTCCGGTATTGCAGAGCTCGCTGACTGCAGGGCAGCGATCCCTGCGCGGGCGCAGGCTTCATCTTGATTGGTCACCAGCGAGCCGTCGACGCCGCAAGCGCCCTCGATCATGCCAGCCCGGATGATTGGAAGTCCGCCACGAATTCTGATCGGCGGCATACTGCCTGCTACAACAACGCCAACGGGCGAAGGAATAGCCAGAGAGGCGCTCGCATTGCTTGGAGCGCCAGTTCCGGCCGACAGAACCGCCTTTCCGAACGCGAAGTGATCCGCCGTGACATAGACGTCGTCCATGCGATTCAGCGCGATCAAATATCCGCTCTGATCGCACACCGCAACGGCAACGCGTATTTGGAACCGCTTTGCACAGGCAATAGCAGCTCGAACAATCGTGTTGGCTTCTTCTAATGTGAGCATTGGGCTTCCATGCCGCGACTTCGGTCGCCTGAATTTTCGTCATTCTGAATATCTCTTTCCGCCTCGGTAACGATGGGCCGTCTCGCTAACGCCCCTTCCTGGCAGTTACCCACCGAGGCGCGAACTCTACTCAGTTGCCAGGCGCGCGACATCATTGTCTACCGGCTCCAACGTTGCGGGTCGCCTCGAACAAGTACCAGGCGCGCCACTCCGCCTCGTCGACCCAGGTCTCAAGAAGGCTCGCAGTCGCGACATCCCCACACTCCTCGCAGATGCCATGCAGCTCGCGCATCCGTTTGGCGAACTGCACATTGTCGTCGCGCAGTTCAGCCAGCATGTCGTCCGGTGTGACGAACTCGGCATCATTATCGAGTATGCTCTGGAGCCGTGCGATGTCGCCGATGGATCGAATAGTCGTTTCGCCGAGCTTGCGCACGCGTTCGGCCATAGCGTCGGTCATCGCAAAGATCTGGTCACTTTGTTCGTCAAGCATCAGGTGATAGTCGCGGAAATGTGGACCGGACATATGCCAATGGAAATTTTTGCTTTTGAGATAGAGCGCGAACACGTCAGCGAGAATCGCGTTCATTGCTCCGGCGATCGACTGCGTTGCGCCGGCTGAAAGTGTCGTTCGCGTCATGAGCGCGGCGCTTCGGTCGAGTTTAATGGCAGTATCACTCATCGCTTTGCTTCCTTCATCGGGACGATGACGCTTAGGCGTGATCGAGCCCGCTACAGGCGGGGCGGCTAGGCAGCAGGCAACCAGACGTCAATCGTTGTACCAATTCCGAGCACGCTGGTTATCGCCATGTCTCCATTGAGTTGTTCGATTAGATCGCGAGTGACAGCCAACCCCAAGCCGGATCCATGAGGCTTAGTGGAAAAAGGCGGCTTTGCTGCGCGGCGCAAGGTAATCGTGTCCATGCCAGTCCCGGTGTCGGAGATGGTGATGTGTAACCCTATTTCGGCTCGACCCAGTGGTGCCGCCGACCGGAATTCCGTATGGGCGCCAACGGTCATGGTTCCGCCATTGGGCATTGCTTCGCGTGCATTGACGATCAGGTTGAGCAATGCTCTTTCGATTCGTTCTCGGTCAATCCCGATAACCGGAAACGCTGGCGCCACGTCGAAAACAAGCTTGATGCGAGGTCCGAGTGCGCAGAGAAACAATTTTTCAAGTTCTTTCAGTAACTCCGGAATCCGAACAATCGTAGAATCTGTTTGCCGCCTCGCCTGGATATCCGAAAGCTGACATACCAGCGATCGGGCGCGCTCAGCGCACGCCATCGCGCCCTCTATCCGTTCGCATGGTACAGCCGTGCCAGCCTGCTTTTCCCGCAGCGAATCAAGCATCCAGATGACAGGCGTCAGAAGATTGTTGAGGTCGTGCACGATGCCCGCGAGACCCAGATCATCAACTCGCGCTTCGATGCCGTCGGCTCCTGAATGAGTGTCGGTCACCTGTATACCCGATGGCTGTTCCAACATGCTGCCCCTTCCGACTAAACTCTGCCCGCTTCCAGCGCGAAGCAGGATTTCACAGTTCCGGAACCAAACACCGGCAGCCACCGCGTTCTTTCAGGAAGCGATCATTGGTTTGTAAATTGACGCAGGATTCGCCTCGAGTCGAGCGAACGTCGTTCAAAACGCTAGCCGGAGTCGACAGGGTGCAGGGGACAATGTCGACGAATATGTTAAAGATGCGGACGGGGTCGCATTAGCCGGCAGGGCCGCGGGACTGTGACTGTTTTCGAGAACGGCAGTTCGGACCCGCCGATTGCGCTGCAGGATCGTCTTCTTCGTAACAAGCAGTTCACGAGTCATTCACCAGGTCGGTTGTCTAGTGAAGTTCATGCGCTGGCCGATACGCATGGCCTGCCGATAGCGAACTTGGCTCCACGTGTTTCGACAATGATTTAGATCGCGAAGCTGCAGTCGCGTCCGGCGTTCTTGTCTCGAACACCGTCGTCACCTGTGTTACTTGCTGGGCTGGTTCCAGCTCAGCGGATTGCTCGTAACCGATTGCGCGAAGGACGCCGGCCGCGGGACACATCTCGACCGCGAGACGCGTCTGCGAGTTGAGAATTGGCGATGATACCCACTCGAAGCCCCCCGTAAAGTGACCCGACCAGGCCGCAAGGTACTCGCTTCTAACGCGGCTGTTCTCGGTGGCTTCGTCGGCGGTGCGCGTCAGGAGGACTTCGGTTCCGACTCGCGCCTCCCTAGGCGCCCGATTTCGTAGCCAGTCGTTCGCTGCTCGGGTCTCGTTATCGCGGCTGTCGAAGGCGTCTTCCGTGCGCTCGATCACGCACTGCTGGCCCGGTCGACAGCCGACCAAGAGGTAGATGACCGGGCGCGCGATGGGGGTTGTCTCCAACCGGCGCCTTGCCTCGTCGAAGGTATCGCAGGTCTCGAACACCTCCCTGAGCAGGTGATCCG
>CAYWBS010000542.1:0-2934 GCA_964456215.1 uncultured Hyphomicrobiaceae bacterium | reverse complement strand
TCAATCCACCATGGACCTTGGCTTCGGACAGCGCCTCGTTGAGTTCGTCGCGCGTCGTTCCACCAAACACCGCCTTTACACCGTCAAACGCCGCAGCGAGGGCGACATAGTCGACCGCCACGCCGTCATTGGTACGAAATTCGTTGAGATACTGGGCCTGCTGCAAGCCGGTAATCGCCGCCATCCGCCGGTTGTCGAAAATGACGATCATGCCCCTGGCGCCATGCTCGACGCCGTCAATCAGTATCTGCGGGTTCATCATGAACGACCCGTCCCCAGTAAAGGCGATGCCGTAGCGGGGCGCATCGGCAATCGCCGAGGCGAGCAGCGCGGACACCGCAAACCCCATATAAGAGGCGCCGGCTTCCGTATAGGTGTCGCCGGAGCGGTCATCCTCGACAATCTGGAAGCCATTTGCCTGGACGTCGCCGGCATCAAAATATTTGGCGGCATGGATCGACTTGGCGAAATCGGCCACCACCTTGATCGCCGCTGGCTGAGGGAGGACGTGCTTCTGCCACGCATCGTCGAATAGGGGAGCCGCCCGGTAGCGCTCCGCCTTGAACTGTGTCCAGGCCTCCTTCTGCTGGGCACAGGCAGACAGCCACGCCCGCTTATCCGTCGAATCGACTCCGCCCGCGGCGTCGATCGCCTGCAGCAGTTTCGCGATGACCGCCGGGATGTCGCCCGCGAGACCCGTGGTATTGGCATAGTGCGTCAAATCGGCGAGATCTCCGTTGATATTGATCACCGATCTGGCATTCGGATAGCCGATGCCGGAACAATCCGCCTGGCAGACGGCACGTGTGCCGATGGCGACCAACAGTTCGGCCTGCTCCATGGCGTAGTTGCCGCTGATTGTTCCCTTGGAACCGCCGACATGCATATTCTGCGGGTGTTCGTCAGGCAGAACACCAGTCGAGCCGGGCGACAGAACGGCGGCGGCGCGCGCTGCCTCGGCCAATGCCCGGACCGCGTCGTCGTGTCCGCGCGTGCCGCCGCCGGCCTTGATGACGATCCTGGTGTTCGAACGGATCAAGTCGACGGCCTCGGCGAAAACATTATCGCCGGCCGGCGCCATTTGCGGAAAGCGCGCCCTGCCGGGCAATGTGCGCAGGTTGACCGTTGTCATTTGCGGCTGCGTGTTGAGCGGCAACAGCAGGTAATAGGGGCCGGCCTTGTAGGGATGGTGCACGCACAGGCTGCCGCGTCTGAGGCATTCGCGCAAGGCGCCCGGCGTGTGCAGCGTATAGGACTGGCCCACCACCGCTGTCAGCCGGCCGAACAGGTTCTGTTCCTCCTTGGGCACCTGCTGCATGTTGTAGCCTTCGCCGCCGGTCGTTTCGTCACCATAGATATGATAGACGCCGACGCCGTTGGAGGCGGCGGCCAGCGAGCCGGCCAGCGCCTGCATGGCGCCCGGGCCGATAGACGTAACGGCAGCCGGGGTTTCGCCATATTGCCAGGCAAGCGCGGTCGCGGCATGGGCCATGGCCACTTCGTTGCGGCAGTTGAATGTGCGGGTGACGCCTTCTTCCTCATAGACGCGCAGCACTTCGCCGAGATCCGTCGATCCGTGGCCGAAGATCGCAAGATATTTCCACACGCCTTGTTTGAGCAGGCCGAGCACGAGGGCTTCGGAGAGCGTAATGTGCAGGATTTCGTCAAGAGAACCGGCCGCCACGGCGGCCCCAATCCCGCCCGCCGCAACGATCGCCCTGGCCCGCTTGCGCATTTCGGAAGAGAGTTCGGTTTCTTTTGCCATCTATATTGCTCTGTTGCTCTTCGACTGATTACGAAGTCGTCACTTCTTCGGCGCGCACTTTTCTGTGACGGCGCTCGAACCACAATGACCAGATGATCGAGATGACCGACAAGGTCAGGAAACAGACGCTGAAAGGCGACGTAAAGAAGACCGTCACATCGCCGCGAGACCCGGTCAGCGCGACGCGCAAATGTTCTTCAAGCTGCGGCCCGAGCACCAGGGCCAGCAGCATTGGCACAACCGGCATGTCCAGCCAGCGCATGCCAAGACCGATCAGGCCGAACGTCAACATCACATAGACATCGAAGAAGGAATTGCGCAGCGAGAAGCTGCCAATGACGCACAGCAGCGCAATCGTCGGCATGAGCAGCACTTTCGGCGTTGCAAGCAGCTTGACCAGCAGGCGGATGGCCACGAGCGCGATGGCCAGATTGAAGATGTTGGCCCAGAAATAGGAGAAGATGACCGCGTAGGCGAAATCGGCACGCTCCAGAAACAGCAGCGGCCCGGGCGTCAATCCGTGGATCAGTAAGGCGCCGATGAGAATGGCGGTGACCGGATCACCGGGAATGCCGAGCGTCATCATCGGGATCAGGGCGCCGCCGGCAACGGCGTTGTTGGCGGATTCAGGCGCCGCGACGCCTTCTATTGATCCCCTGCCAAATTCTTCCGGGGTGGAAGACATCTTTCTTGCATAGTCATAGCTGATGAAAGCGGCGATCGGTCCGCCGACGCCCGGGAGGATGCCGAGGAACGTTCCGCACAGCGAGCCGATCACGGCGGCGGTCCTGACACGGACAAGATCGCCAATACGCGGCAGTACCGAGCCGAAGGCATGCGCAGCGCCGATGGCCGTCGCGCTTGCCGGTTTGAGATTGTCGATAAGCTGCGGGATGGCGAACAGGCCGATCAGGGCAGTGAGGAAATGAATGCCCGCCAGGAGATCGGCATTGCCGAATGTGAAGCGCGCAGTTCCCATCACCGGGTCCTGGCCGACGGTCACGATCAAAAGGCCGATGGCTGCCGACAGGAGACCCTTGATCATCGAGCGGGAGGCAAAGCTGCAGATTACGGTCAGTCCGAAAAACACAAGTGAAAACAGGTCGGCGGCGCGGAACTGGAGCGCCACATCCGCCAGCAGCGGCGCGATGAAATAGAGACAGGCAAAA
>CAYWBS010000541.1:0-2936 GCA_964456215.1 uncultured Hyphomicrobiaceae bacterium | reverse complement strand
AATAGCTGCGATTTCGTGACATGGGCATTCTCCTTGAATGCCCGGCTTTGAACTGCCAATTCCTGTCAGCCAAACTGTCTACTCAGAAGGGTGCACTCCAATGTAACTCAACTCCACCACCCCCACTCTACGATCAGCGTCGGAAAACTCATTAATCGATTGACTAATTCAAATATTGCCGATCATCAGACCGCAAACTGGCTTCATGCCAAATGCTTCCGGGATTATCTTGGGCGACATAATTCGGTGCGTCACCAAATCGATATAGACAAGGAGCGAAGCGGCCCTTGTGGCGTGGCTGCCTGATCGTCACCTTCGCCAGATCGCCTGTTCTCAACAAGTCCTGAAGCGCTCGCCAATATCGATCCCTATTCCAGGCCGGCAGCAAACCAGCGCGGGCGAGTTCTGGCATTGACAGGCTGAAACTTCGACCGGACCGGGCTTCCATCCAAAAGATCATTTTCAAAGCAGCAAGTAGCACTAGTCCTTGTGGAGCAATCTTGCGGTCAAACAGATCCGACAAATCGGCGGCCCCAATAGACGAAACCTTTTTTGTAGAAATCTGAGCCGCTCGCACCGTGCGCATATTTGCCCTCCTAGCGACGCGCTTCTCGCAAAACCAAAGGACCAAACGTGTAGAGCTTTCCGTCGCTCTTCATGTTGTCAATCTTGCCCCATTTGACGAACCGGATGGCGCCAGTCTCGACAAGCGCTTTCGTTGCTCTTCGGTAATTGTCGCGGTTCCAGCCGGGGATGACTTGAGCTTGCGCCATTCCTTCTGCGTAAATTGCAAAAAGCCCGCCACGCTGAACTCTTGCCATGTGATTGATTTTGAGAACTTCCAACAGCATGTGGCCAAATGCACCGGTTGATCCGTGCACGGAAAACGCATGGATCTCGGATAGTGTTGTTTGAGCCCGGCCGGCGCGTCCACGCCAATGCCCCAGTTTGCCGTCTTGATAATCGCTCCAAATACGCCCGGCTACGCGGATAATCTCGTTCTCGCCGAGCGAAGAAACGCAATCGTCGTTTATTGTGTAGGCGCAATCGAGAAGCGAACGGAAATCATCGCAATGCGCGACTTCCCGGCAAAGCCTGTCTTTTAGCGTATTTGCTCGTTCCCCCTCCGGGATGGGACCGTTCATCCGCGAGCGCCTGCGGGCTCCGGAAAACTCTTGCCGGATTCGGTCTGCCTTTTGGTGCGAGCCGGCAAGATGCTCGACTAGATTGTCGATCGCGGCATTGGTCAGAGTCGGCAAATGATATCGCGCCGTCCAATCGCAGCCTTTGTCGAGCGCGTATCGAAACTCCCTGTCCTCTGGATGAGCGCTGGGAGGCGCCACGACATAATCATTTTGTGCCGGGCCCTTGAGGTCTCCGTTAATGCCGAACTGTCTTAAGTTTCGAGTTTTTGAATCACGGGAAAGCCTGAAATACGAATGCCCGCCTCGCCGGGTTAAAGTCCTGAGAGGCGTATCGCCGACACATTCCATTATTCTTGCGAAAGTTGCCGCGTCGTCTCCGTCCAAGATTGCGAGAACCGACGATCTGGTGTGAATGCCGATATTCAAGTCGGGATACCGTTCCGCCCATTTCCTGACAGTCTGCTCTGTCGGTCCGGCCCTCCATCGGTTAAACCCGGAGATGGCCGGTACTTTCCCAATGAGAGGCATGACGCTCAGGTCGTGTTTGGAAATCGTCAGGCCATTGTCGGCAAAGATTCGCTCTCCGGCCCATAAGGATAAAGGATGAATTTCTTCGTTACCTGAAGGGATAGACCCTGCGGTATTTTGTTTTGTTGTCGACGCCCGTTTGACCTGTGACGCGAACGTCATATGGTTGCGCCCCCCCTTTTGGTACCCCCTAAAACGTCCGTCGCACCAGCTTCATTGAAACGACCCACGCTGGACGGCAGTCAGTTCTCTCTCGAGCGCCTCCATTCGTCATATGTCTCAGGAAGGCTTTCGATGATCTTCAGGCTTTCAGCATCGACGGCGCCGCAATGCTCCCGGATGCAACGGAGTAGGGCTTCCCGATCTGTGAAGAAGGATCGACCCTGCCAGCCGCTGTTTTTTAAACGGCGCCGACCTTTCCGCTTCTGCAAGACCCATTGCCGCCGATCAGAGACGACCCGCCATCGCTTACCAAGTTCCACTGTGAGCGATTTAGAGTGGTGCGCTGGGTCCATATCCGATGTTAGGGCTATCGTAGCCCGGTCACGCTCGGATCATTGGTTGCGCACCCGTTTGTTTGGAGATTCTCCCAGTCCGAGACAGTCAATCGTGGAACGCGATTTACCGCAACCATTCTGAATTGCGGAGTCGCGCTGCACGACATGCGCGGAGCTGCCGAAGGCGTGTCGACTTTCCTTGCGCAGTCGGATCATCGCTTTATCCCAAGTTAAGATTGTTGCCCTGATCCGACGTGCTTCGTCGTCGGCAACTCATAAGCCAGGCGTCAAGATCGTCGCGGCGATATCCGACAGCGCGTGCTCCAAGTCGAACAAAGATCGGGGGCTCGCCGCGCAGGCGGCGTTTCGCTAGCGTTGAAGTCGTGAGTCCTAGGTACGCGGCAGCGTCAGGCGGTCAAAGGATTGCTCCCTGCCTATTATGTGGCTCAGTCGTCCTGTTAGAAATGTATGACATTCGCTCCCTCGTAATAAGTCGCTGGAACGCAGCCAGCAATCGAGGGAATTGTGGGGAACGGATTTGGAATTGTCGCGGGAAATAGATAGGTGATTTAATTCCGTGCGGTGCGATTGGCTTCCCGTAGTGCACGCCGTAGCCATTGACGTGCGTGGCGCTCTAGACTTGCCTCGAAGGACTCGCCCGCCTTTCGCGGCAACTCCTTACCTTCAACGACGGGGCGGACATAATGGATCGGGTCATATGGGGAGAGATCCAGCAAATCTCCAGGGGCTCGACTCTGGATAGCAT
>CAYWBS010000540.1:0-2941 GCA_964456215.1 uncultured Hyphomicrobiaceae bacterium | reverse complement strand
TGATTTGGCATTCCGGCTTTAAGTCTTCACGCAAGCTAGCGCTTTTCTCCGTGATGGCCTTCCTCGTCACCGGAATTTCAGTTTGGATGCATTCAGACACCCAACCACTCTTGTTGCGCGACACGCCCTCACCCTTTCATGAAGACTGGTTTGGCATGTTATGGATAACCCTGCTCGTTCCCCTTGTTGCCTATAATGTGCACCAGCACAGCGGTTGGCTGGATCAGCATTTCGGCAATTTCTCATATGCCTTATATATCACCCATTGGCCAATTATTTGGGGTTGCCGGGCGCTTCTTAACCCCTTTTCCACCGTAGAAAAAATACTAATTGTGGGTGCGATATTCGCTGGCGCTCTCGTCTTCTACCTTTTAATTGATCGCAATGCGGAAAAGTTGCGCCAATGGTTGGGTCGTCAACTCATGAATTCGCGACGGCAATTGGCAAAACCTCGGACTTCAGCTTCAGTCCCTATCCATGAGGATCCGATTTGAATTGACATGATTATGTCGCGGGAAACAGTTGCGCCACAATTTTGCCTGTTCCACGCAGGGTCATTCTCGCCCTTCAAAGCTACACTCGTTATCGTCCGCTCTTGGGTCAAGTTCTGACGGTTCTAGCCGGACTGGGTCGAACCCCGTCCGCACCATTCATTGCCAGATGACCAAGCGCGACACCTGATAAGGTTATTACCCGCTAGGCATGATCACTGGGGGCGGGATTGCAAATCCAGCCCGGCGGCGCGGAACATCAGCACGCACTACGATGCTTCGCCAGCACGTCGTCGAAATCGTGCGCTTCGATCTCGCCACGGCGATACGCCGCGAGCCGGTCCTTCGCCTCCTCCGACCACATCTGGTCGAGACGGGGATCGGTGGCGTCGAGGCTCTGCAATATGCCTTCTATTAGCTCCGCGCGATCCGCCGGGGAAAGCTTGCTGGCCTCATCGGCAAGTTTCTTGATGTGCTCGTTCATGCCTGAGAGTGTAGCAGAGCGAGGACGAGAACTGAAGAACGCGGTCACCGAACGCCCCGGCACTTCACAGCGCGATGGGTCCAATCCCCGCCCGGCGGCGGCTCCGCGCCTACAGCGCCGGCCCGCCGTTTCCGGCTTTCGACTGCTCCTTGTAAAGGGAGGCGAAGTCGATGGGATCGAGCATCGGCGAGGGAAAGCCGCCTTCGCGGATGGTATCGGCGGCGAGGCGTCTGACGAACGGGAACAGCATCGCCGGGCAGGTGACGAACAGGACCGGTCCGACCGAGCTTTGCGGAATATTGGTCAGGCGGAAGACGCCTGAATAGACGACTTCGAAATCATAAAGCGTCAGCTCGTCGGTTTTGGCGCTGACCTTGATATCGAGATCGACCTCGAAATCGTTGTCCTTGAGATTGTTAGCCCCGACATTGATGTGATATTCGAGCCGCGCATTGGCAACCGGATTTTGCAGGACCTTCGCCGCATTCGGGTTTTCGAACGACATATCCTTGATGTACTGGCCGAGAATATTGAGCTGAGCCTGTGGCCGCTCCTGTTTTGCTTCGGACCCGGTATCCGCGGCCGGAGGAACATTCGGTTCGGACATGGCGGCTTCTCTTGACTGGGCTGACGTCGATAGCCATTTGCATGAGGGTGGTGTGGCAGCCGGGCTAACACGGTTTTGGAGCCCGTGCAACTCGATTGGGTCGGCAAACCGTCAGCGGCGCCACGGCGATCCGCCCTGCGGACGGTGCCGGGGAGGCGACAGTTCGTTTTCGTCTTTCCCATCGCTATCCGGGTCAACCGGGTGAAACTCGCCGTCAATGACCGGGCCGCCGCCGCCCGGAGGTCGTTGGCGGCCGCCGGGGCCGTTGCCGGAATGAGAACCGAATATGGTGAACGAAACCTTGTCGGATTCGACCAGCCGCTGAAATATCCAGCGGGCGAGGCCCCGCCTTATGAAGGGAACGAACAACAGGAAGCCGATGCTGTCGGTCAGAAATCCGGGCGTCAGCAGGAACGCGCCGGCGATCAGAAGGAACACGCCGTCAATGACGGAATCGACCGGGATGCGGCCCTCGTCAAGGGCTTCCTGAGCCGTTCTCAGGACCGACAGGCCCTGAAGCCTGAGCAAAGCCGTGCCGATAAACGCCGTCAGGACAACGATGACGATGGTCGCCGCAATTCCAATAATATCGCCGATATAAATAAACAGGGCGATTTCGACCAGCGGCACGCCGACGAAAATCAGGAGGAGAAGGATTGGCATTGTTAACCCGCCTTTGATATTTCGCATTCACTGACTAATTGTTCTTATATGTCTTATATGATTGTGTGTTGGCTTGGGCGCGATGATGCCCTAAATTGACCGGTAATCTATATTGGCATCTCCGGCATCCATTGGGGCGGCCAGCGCCGTGTTGGCGCGGACTGATGCGGATAGCCACTGACTGCATATAATCAGTGACCAGCCGGCACCAAGATTAGAATGCCGCCCATTGCTGGGAAAGCAGGGGAATATGAGTGAAACGTTTGACATTTATACGTTGCTGTTTCTTGTCCTTGCCGTCGTAATATTTCTCCGGCTTAGAAATGTCCTGGGCAGGCGCACAGGCAGTGAGCGGCCGCCCTACGATCCCTATTCGGCAAGAGAACCGCAGCAAAACGGAAACAACGCGCCGGGTCAGGAAAAGGTTATACCATTGCCGAGCGCCGGTAGACCGCAAAATTCTCCGCGATCAAGCCGGAATCTGGAAGATATCGAGGAACAGATCAAAGGTATCGCGCCGGAGGGCAGCGAATTGTCCGAGCGTTTGCTGAAGGTCGCCAGATCGGATCCGGGATTCGATCCGGCGCAATTCATAAAAGGCGCGAAAACGGCCTATGAAATGATTGTCATGGCATTCGCTGAAGGCAATAAGCGCGCCCTCAAGCCGCTCCTCAATCGGGACGTTTACGACCGTTT
>CAYWBS010000539.1:0-2942 GCA_964456215.1 uncultured Hyphomicrobiaceae bacterium | reverse complement strand
CTTTGAGATCGCCGAGATTTTCCTGAAGGCGGCAAATGAACTTGGCGCCGATGCAAATCGGATGCCGGGCGCTCTCAATATCGATCCCATTGGCACGCTTGCTCAAAGGGGCGTCCTTGACATCAATCTGGAACAGGCGCTTGCCGGCCTCGCCCGCATTTTTGAGCAAACGGCAGACCGCCCCGCCACGTTTTCCATTCTGCTCGCCGATGGCCGGCCCTATCACAATGCCGGCGCCACCGAGGCGCAGGAGATCGCCTGTGCGGCCGCGACGATTGTCGCTTATCTCCGCGCTTGCGACGGTCTGGACGTCCCCCCGGAAACCGTTCTCGAAAGATTGGCCGTCATGTTGGCTGCGGATACCGATCAGTTTCTGACCATCGCCAAGTTCCGGGCACTGCGTCATGTCGTTTGGCGGATCGCCGAGGCGTGCGGAGCGGGGAACGCCGCGCGCGCCCTTCCCGTCGCCGCGCAAACCTCCGAGCGCATGATGGCGGGCCGCGATGTGCATGTAAACATGCTGCGGACGACGATCGCCTGCGCCGCCGCCATCCAGGGCGGTGCCGACGCCATTACCGTTCTGCCCTTTACATGGCCACTGGGCCTTCCGGATGCGTTCGCCCGGCGCATCGCCCGCAATACCCATGCGGTCCTCCGCGATGAGGCGGCGATGGGCCGCGTTTCGGACCCGGCGGGCGGCAGCTGGTATGTGGAGCAACTGACGGACGATCTCGATCACAAGGCATGGCAACTCTTCCAGGATATCGAATCCTGGGGCGGGATCGTGACAGCGCTGCGGGAAAGTCGTCTACAAGGCATGATCCGCGATGCCGCAGAGCGCCGGCAGCGCGATATTGCGGTGTCGAATCTGGAGATCACCGGCGTCAGCGCCTTTCCGGACCTTTCGGAAATACCGGTCACGGCGGCGCCGTTGCCCCCACCCGAAGAGCTCGATGATCCCGCCATCACCGTCGAGCCAATGCCGCTTCGCCGCCTCTCCGAACCCTTTGAGCGGCTTCGTGACGCCGCCGATGCCTATGTGTCCGCCAAAGGCGCACGGCCGCAGATTTTTCTCGCCACGCTCGGAAGCGTTGCCGATTACACCGACCGCGCCACATATGCGCAGAGTTTCTTTGCCGCCGGAGGGATTGAGACCAGCGCAGCCGAAATCTATGAAAACTGCGAAGAGCTAGAGAAGAGGTTTACGGAAAGCAAAATTTCGCTCGCCTGCCTCTGCTCTTCTGACGAGGTCTATCAAGAGCATGCGGTGCATTCCGCCCGCGCCCTCAAGGAAGCCGGCGCAAAGTACACCTACCTGGCCGGCAGACCCGGCGAAATGCGTCAAACCTACAAGGACGCCGGGATTGAAACCTTTGTTCACAAGGGCTGTGATATGCTGGATCTATTGAGACGCGCTCACGACAGATTGAATATCGTCGCCGATTAGACGTAGAATTGCCACCGACGAGACGCAGCTATGAGCCGAATACCCGATTTCTCGGAAATTGCCTTAGATGCCGGACCTTTTCGCGAAGGAACCGTTAGCAGCAAACCACACTGGCAAACACCTGAAGGCATAGACGTCAAGCCGGTCTACACGTCGGCGGACCGTCAGGGTCTTGATTTCCTCGACACTTTTCCGGGCCTGCCGCCCTTTATTCGCGGCCCCTACCCGACCATGTATGTGCAACGGCCGTGGACGATCCGCCAATATGCCGGCTTCTCGACGGCGGAAGATTCCAACGCCTTTTACCGACGCAATCTGGCGGCCGGCCAGAAGGGCCTCTCGATCGCCTTCGATCTCGCGACCCATCGCGGTTATGATTCCGACCACCCCCGCGTCGGCGGCGATGTCGGCATGTCGGGTGTCGCTATCGATTCCATCTATGACATGCGCACGCTCTTTTCCGGCATCCCTCTCGATCAGATGAGCGTGTCGATGACCATGAACGGCGCGGTGCTCCCGGTGCTCGCCCTTTATATCGTCGCGGCGGAAGAACAGGGCGTGCCGCCGGAAAAGCTCACCGGCACCATTCAGAACGACATTCTGAAGGAGTTCATGGTCCGCAATACTTTCATCTACCCGCCCGAACCCTCGATGCGGATCATATCGGACATATTCGCCGTCGCATCGAAACGCATGCCGAAGTTCAATTCCATATCGATTTCCGGCTATCACATGCAGGAGGCCGGCGCCACGGCGGACCTCGAGCTTGCCTACACCCTCGCCGACGGCCTTGAATATGTCCGCGCCGGCCTGAAAGCCGGGATGGAAATCGATGACTTCGCCCCGCGGCTCTCCTTCTTCTGGGCGATCGGCATGAATTATTTCATGGAAATCGCCAAGATGCGCGCCGCCCGGCTCATCTGGGCGCAGATAATCAAGAGCTTCGGGCCGAAAAGCGACAGATCCCTGAGTCTCAGAACCCATTGCCAGACCAGCGGCTGGAGCCTCACGGCCCAGGACGTCTTCAACAATGTGACGCGCACCTGCATCGAGGCGATGGCGGCAACGCAGGGGCATACGCAATCCCTGCACACCAATGCGCTCGACGAGGCGCTGGCGCTGCCGACCGATTTCTCGGCGCGCATCGCCCGCAACACGCAGCTTTTTCTGCAACAGGAATCCGGCACCTGCCGGGTGATCGATCCCTGGGGCGGCAGCTATTATCTTGAACGGCTGACTGCGGATCTTGCCGCACGGGCCTGGGAACACATCGGCGGAGTGGAAGAGCTTGGCGGCATGGCCAAGGCGATCGACGCGGGCATACCGAAACTGAAAATCGAGGAAGCGGCCGCCCGGGCGCAAGGACGCATCGATTCCGGCAGGCAGATTATCGTCGGCGTCAACAAATACCGCGTCAGGGACGATGCCGCTATCGACATCCTGAAGGTCGACAACCGCCTTGTCCGGCAGCGCCAGATCGAGAAACTCGTCGAGC
>CAYWBS010000538.1:0-2945 GCA_964456215.1 uncultured Hyphomicrobiaceae bacterium | reverse complement strand
TCAGTCCATATATCCGACGTTACCCTTGATAAATCCGTCGAACTCACGATCAAGGACCGCGACTTTACCGTCGCGACCATTGCTGGTGCGGCCCCGACAATGACGGAAGAAGAAGAAGAAGAAGAAGCGGCGGCGGCGGAAGAAGCAGCCGGCGAGGAAGCTGGCGAAGCCGAAGACGGCGAGGACAAAGAGAGCGGCGGCGACGGCGAATAAGGGAAACAATCCTCCCTTGGCCTCTCTTGGGGCTCGATATTCATGAAACTTCTGGT
This sequence comes from uncultured Hyphomicrobiaceae bacterium, assembly GCA_964456215.1. Taxonomy (GTDB): domain Bacteria; phylum Pseudomonadota; class Alphaproteobacteria; order Rhizobiales; family BFAS01; genus MnTg02. Next base: position 2,676 of record CAYWBS010000538.1, on the reverse strand, counting down.
CGGTCTGGGCAACCCAGGCAGCAAATATGCGCGCCACCGCCACAACGTCGGTTATATGGCTGCCGACGAAATCGCGGGCGCCTATAATTTCGGACTCTGGCGGCGGCGCTTTCAGGGCGAAGCCGCCGAAGGCCAGGTCGACGGCGTCAAGTGCCTGTTGCTGAAACCGACAACCTTTATGAACGATTCCGGCCGGTCCGTCGGAGAAGCCGCCCGTTTCTACAAGATTCCGAACGACGACATCATCGTATTTTACGATGAGCTGGATCTGAAGCCCGGCAAAATCCGGGTGAAGACCGGCGGCGGTGCCGCGGGACATAATGGCATTAAGTCCGTGGCTGCCCATCTTGGAACCGATTTCACCAGGGTGCGCATCGGCATCGGCCATCCCGGCGGCAAGGAACTGGTTTACAACTACGTTCTTCATGATTTCGCGGCGGCGGACCGGGATTGGCTGGACCCGTTGCTCGATGCGGTCGCCAAAACGGCGCCCTTTCTGGTCGCCGGCGACCAGGCGAAATTCATGAACGAGGTCGCCCTCCTTCTGCGGCCGGCTGCCGCTCCCGGCACGGCTTCGCAAGCGTCGGAGCAGCCGGAGGCGAATGCACCGCCGGCCCCACCCGGCGGCCATGTCGGGCATGAAAAGGGCAAAAAAGAGGGGCCGTTCGCCGCCCGGCTGAGGCAGTGGCTCCTTACCCGGGAAAACTGAGACGGCGGCGATGGGATTCAGATGCGGCATTGTCGGGTTGCCGAATGTCGGCAAATCAACGCTTTTCAACGCGCTCACCCAAACGGCGGCCGCGGAAGCGGCCAACTATCCTTTTTGCACTATTGAGCCCAATGTCGGCGACGTCGCCGTTCCCGATGAGCGGCTCAAGCGAATCGCGGAAATTTCCAGATCCGCCAATGTCGTTCCGACGCGGCTGACCTTTGTCGATATTGCCGGACTGGTAAAAGGCGCGTCCAAGGGCGAGGGGCTCGGCAACCAGTTCCTGTCGCATATCAGGAAAGTGGATGCGATTGCCTATGTGCTGCGCTGTTTCGAGGACGACGATATTACCCACGTGACCGGGCGGATCGATCCCATCGCCGATGCCGAGACCATTGAGACGGAGCTGATGCTCGCCGACCTTGAAAGCCTGGAAAAAAGGGCGCCGGCCCTGGAAAAGAAGATTCGCGGTCAGGACAAGGAGGCCAAGGCGACCCTTGCGCTGGTCGAAAAAGCGCTTGCGGTTCTGCGCGCGGGCAAGCCGGCGCGGACGGCCGATATTCCGGAAGATCAACGGCGCGCCTTCAGGCAACTCAACCTGCTTACGTCGAAGCCGGTCCTCTATGTCTGCAATGTCGACGAAGCCTCGGCGGCGGCCGGAAACGCGTTTTCGGACCGCGTCGCCGAACGCGCCAAGAGCGAAGGCGCCGGCGTCGTCATCATTTCGGCGAAGATCGAGGCGGAACTGGCGCAGCTCGACCGGCAGGAGCGGGAGGAATATCTGCATGATCTTGGGCTTGAGGAGCCGGGATTGAACCGGCTCATCCGCGCCGGATATCAACTTCTCGGATTGATCACCTTCTTTACCAGCGGGCCGAAGGAGGCGCGGGCCTGGACCGTCAGGAAAGGCGCGAAAGCGCCGCAGGCGGCCGGCGCGGTTCACACGGATTTCCAAAAAGGCTTCATCCGTGCGCAAACCATCGCCTATGACGATTTTGTCGGCCTTGGCGGCGAGGTCGCGGCCCGCGAGGCTGGCAAGGCGCGCGACGAAGGCAGGGACTATGTCGTGCAGGACGGCGATGTCATTTTGTTCAAGTTCAATGTTTGAGCGAACGCCGGGCGTCGAGCGCCGGGCACAGATGGCGAAAGTCAAGACCCATGGCACATATCCTTATCGCGTATGCCAGCCGCGAGGGGCAAACTGAAAAAATCGCGCATCGCGTTGCCGATCTGCTCACCCAGGAGGGCGACCGGACGACGGTTGTGAATGTTGCGGAGGGCCCGGCGGCGGACGTTTCGAAGGCCGATGCTTTCATCGTCGCCGGCTCGCTTCACCTTGCAAAGCACGACCCGGCGCTTGAGGCATTTGTCCGGAAAAATTTGCATACACTTAACCGCCTGCCGTCCTGTTTCCTCTCCGTCAGCCTGTCGGCAGCGTCAGACGATCCCGCTGAGCGCGGCGATGCATGGCGCTGTTTGAAGGAATTCACCGCCGCAACGGGTTGGACTCCCACCGCAACGGATATCGTCGCCGGCGGAGTCCACGACGTGAAGACCGGGTTTTTCAAGCGCATAATGCTGCATCGCATATTGCGCAAGAAAGGCGTGGCGCTCGATCCCTCTGGCGATACGGAATTTACCGACTGGCAGGCACTTTACAAAGCGGTCCGTAAATTTCGCGAAAAAAATCCCTGGCCGGACGAGGTTTGAACCCGTCCACAGAAAGACGATCAAAAGATAAAAATCAATGTCATCCCGGCCAAAGCCTGTCCCCGGCTTGAACGGGGACGCCGGCCCGGATAGTCAGTCCTGGTGCAGGGTGAGTCCCAAGCGCGCGAGCCGGGACCCGGTTTGGGCCTCTCAGTATGCCGCTTTTGGATTTCTGCTTTTGCCGAATTGCAATTTGGTATCTGTCCCCCCACCCTTTCCGCCGAATGACTTGCTCGGGCTCACCCTCGCAAGATCAT
>CAYWBS010000537.1:0-2946 GCA_964456215.1 uncultured Hyphomicrobiaceae bacterium | reverse complement strand
GCCAGCAATCGTAGTCCGTCACCATGGCCACCGTCGCGTAACAGATCTCGGCTTCGCGGGCGAGCTTGGCTTCGGGCATATTGGTCATGCCGATGACGTCACAGCCCCAGCTGCGGTAGAGTTCGGATTCGGCACGGGTCGAGAATTGCGGACCCTCCATGACGAGATAGGTTCCGCCGCGCCGATAGCGAACGCCTTCCGCCTTAAGTGCCGCTTCGATTTGATCGGCAAGCGCGGGGCTCACAGGGTCCGCCATGGAAACATGGGCAACGCAGCCCGGTCCGAAAAAACTCTTTTCGCGCGCAAACGTCCGGTCGATGAACTGATCAACCAGAACGAATGTCCCCGGTGAGAGGACCTCGCGAAAGGAACCACAGGCGGAAATCGAGACGAGATCCGTGACGCCGGCCCGCTTCAGAGCATCGATATTGGCGCGAAAGTTGATATTGCTCGGCGGGACCTTATGGCCGCGCCCATGGCGCGGCAAAAAGACGAGCGGCAGACCGTCAATCTCGCCGAACTGCAATTCGTCGGAAGGCTTGCCCCAGGGCGTCTCGACCCATTCCGATCGCCTGTTCGCCAAGCCGGGAAGTCCATATAGCCCGCTGCCGCCGATAATTCCGAAGACCGTTTTAGTCATTCAGTAAACACCGTTGTTTGGAAATCCGGCTGTCGATCCGGCGCAGATTAATTTGAGCGGTCATTTCACCTCAATGTAGAACACGGACCAAACCCATGTCTTCTCCTCATCCTCACTGGCTTTGACGCCCCCGGCCGGCGTGTGCAACAGCCAAAGCGGTCCGCGCCCGCCAATGGCCAGCGCCCGGCCGTCGCGCTCATGGGCCAGGATCCAGTCAAATTGAGAAAGCGTTTTCAGTGAGAATTCCACGGTAAAGCCGTCCAAAGCCATCACTTTGAGCGGCCGATTTCGCGCCTTTGCCAGCTCCAGCACATCCATGAAACGCGGTCCGCGGAAAATCGAGGGCTTATCGGTTTTCGGAATTTGCGCACGCACTTCCTTCTGAGGCAAGGCCAATAGAGCGTTTCGCTCAATTTCATAGGCAGTCGAAAATGCCACATTCAGATAATTCAAAATTCCATCGGAAATCGGGTCCAGCGCTCCCCGGTTGGAGGCCCCGATCCCTCCGGCTATCGTCAGGATGACCGGACTTTTCCCGTCGTCAGGCGACTTTGCCGAGGCCGGTGAAACGATCGCAGCCAAAGACGCTAGAATGAACAGTCTGAGAAGAACCGTCCTGAACACTGTCGCATCTGCGCACACAACCTTTGATCCTCATCAGGTATTTACGAAAAAATGATTGATTTCCGAACGGAAAAAAAGGCTCCGCCGGGGAACCTTTCTTGCTCAGCCGGCTTCCCCGGGGTCAATGTTTGATCCGCGTCCAAAGCGAACGCTTCGCCAGATAGACCAAAAGCGTCAATACCAGCAGATAGATCATCACGCGAAAACCCATCCGCTTTCTTTCTTCGAGCTTTGTATCGGCGGCCCACATAAGATATGCCGAAACATCGCTGGCATATTGCGAAACGGTTTGAGGCGTACCATCGGTATATTCGATCGCTTCGTCGGCCAAAGGCGGCGGCATAGCGATCTGATGTCCGGGGAATGCGTTATTGTAGTTCATGCCGTCGGCGAGCTTGAAGCCGGGGGGCGGCTCCGCATAGCCCACAAGCAACGCATGAATATAATCCGCGCCGCCTTCTTGATAGCCGGTCAGAATTTCCTTGAGCCAAAGGAATGGCGCCACGTACCACGGAGCTCCGGTATGGACGCCCCGGGCTTTTGCAAGCACCGAAAGATCGGGAGGCAGCGCGCCGTTATTGGCGACCCGCGCCTCATTGTCATTCTTGAACGGCGAAGCAAACCGATCGGACGGCTTCGCCTCCCTTTCGAACATTTCGCCATCGGCATTCGGACCATCGGTCACCTGAAACGACGCGGCGATCGCCTTGACTTCGTCCTCCGAGAAATCCGGTCCGCCATCTTCACCTAGGTTTCGGTAAGACAGGAGCTTCATGCCGTGGCAATTTTTACAGTTTTCTCTGTAGACCTTGTAGCCGCGCTGCAGCTGTGCCCGGTCGTATTGTCCGAATAATCCCGAAAACGTCCAGGATAGCCGCTCGATATGAGCCGCGTCTTCCGCCGCTCTTGCAGGACTATTCGCATTCGCCAGCAATGATGCCGCGGCAACCGTACAAATCAAGAAGAGCGCCGACAGGTCTTTCAGGAGATCTCTCATCTTTTTACCCCCGCTCTATCGATTTTCCGGCGCCGCCGGGACCGCGTCCGGCTCACCTACGCCGCCTTCCGACGCGGCCAGCACCGATCCCGATATGCTGTTGGGCGTCGGTTTGGGTGTCTCGATGACGCCGAGTACTGGTATGACGACAAAAAAGTGCAGGAAGTAGTAAGCGGTGAACAGCCGCGCCCAGATAAGATAGCTGCCTTCCGGCGGCTTCGAGCCGAGATAGCCAAGGGCGATGCACGCGACAACAAAGAACCAGAAAAAGACCCGGTAGAGCGGGCGGAACCGTGCTGAACGGACCCGTGACGTGTCGAGCCAGGGAAGAATGAACAGCACGAGGATCGAGCTAAACATGGCGACGACGCCCAAGAGCTTGTTCGGAATCGCCCGCAATATTGCGTAGAAGGGCAAGAAATACCATTCCGGCACGATATGTGGCGGCGTCAGCAGCGGATTGGCGCGGATGTAATTGTCGGGATGGCCGAGAAAGTCCGGCGCGTAAAACACAAACCAGGCAAACAGAACGACAAACACCACAAGCGCGAAGCCGTCCTTGAGCGTGTAGTAGGGATGGAAGGGAAGCGTATCCTGTCTGCCTTTCACGTCGATGCCGATCGGGTTGTTGTTGCCCGTCACATGCAGCGCCCAGATATGGAGAACGACAACGCCAAAAATCAAA
>CAYWBS010000536.1:0-2954 GCA_964456215.1 uncultured Hyphomicrobiaceae bacterium | reverse complement strand
CATCCACTTTAACGGCGCCTAGAGTGTTTCCAGGAAAAGCGGGCACCTGTTTTCCGTCCGGAAACACGAAAATTAAAAAGCTCGGAGTGTTTGAGCGATTCAACGAAAAGCGAAAACACTCTAGCGACGGTCGCGGTCCGCCCCGGAAACGTCCGGCGCGCAAATGCGGTGGCCGGTCGCCAACTCCTCCACAGTCACGGTGACGCCATAAACGCTGCTCAGAAGCTCGGCAGTCAGAACGTCGGCGACGGGCCCCTCGGCCAGCGCCGCGCCTTCGGAAAGGACAAGGACCCGCGTGCCGCAGGCGAAGGCATGATCGGGATTGTGGGTCGAAAGAACGATGCCGAGCCCGGCCCGGGCAAGCTTCCTTATTTGCGTCAGAACCAAAATCTGATTTCCGAAATCGAGACTTGCGGTCGGCTCATCCATGATGATGAGCGGCGCATCCTGGGCAAGGGCGCGGGCGATCAAAACGAGCTGGCGCTGGCCGCCCGATATGCGCGTATAGTCGCGGTCGGCGAGAGCGGCAATGCCAAGGAGATCCAAGGCCTCGTCGGCAATCCGCTGGTCATGCGCCTGAGGGCTCGAAAACAGGCCCTGGTGCGCCGTCCTGCCCATCAGCACCATGTCGCGGACGGCATAGGGAAATACAGCCTCATGGGCCTGCGGCACATAGGCCACCGAGCGGGCGATTTCGCGGCGGCCGAGTTCGTCGATATCGCGGCCATCGATCGAGATTTCTCCGTCCTGCCTCGGAATGAGGCCGAGGATTGTTTTAAAAAGCGTGGTTTTACCGCATCCGTTTGGTCCGAGCAGGCACAGGATTTCGCCAGGTTCGATCCTGACATCCACATCCCGCCCGACCGGAAACTTCGGATAGCCGAAGCCGAGCTGCCGCGCCTGAAGCTTGCTCACCATCCCCTCCGTCCGCTCGCCAAAAGCCATAGAAAAACAGGGGCGCCGAGAAAAGCCGTCAGGATGCCGAGCGGCGTTTCCGTCTCGGCCATGGTCCTCGCCAACGTGTCCACGATCAGCATATATCCGGCGCCCATCAGCATCGCCGCGGGGAGCAGGCGGTTGAAGTTCGGGCCGACGGCAAGGCGCGCAATATGGGGCATGACGAGACCGACCCAGCCAACGACGCCGGAAATGGCGACGACGCTCGCGGTCATCAAGGTCGCGGCGGCAACGAACAGAACGCGCAGGCGCTTCGGGTCGACGCCGAGCGCCGCCGCCTCCTCGTCGCCAAGCGACATCAGGTTCATGCGCCAGCGCAGCAACACCAGCGGCACGAGACCGATCAGAACCGCCGGCAATGACGACCAGACATCGGCCACCTTGATGCTCGCCAGGCTTCCAAGCAACCAAAAGGTGATGGCCGGGAGTTGATCGTAAGGATCTGCCAGAATTTTGAGAAGCGAGATGCAGGCGCCCGCCAATGCGCCGAGCACGACCCCGGCCAGCACGAGAACCAGCGTCGGCTCATGGCCGCGCACCGCCATGGCGATCATGTAGACGAGGGCGACCGTGGCCATGCCGACTGCAAAAGCGAGACCCTGGATCGCGAGCACCGGGAGCGAGAGATAGATGCCCGCAGCCGCGCCGAGGCCGGCGCCGGTGGACACGCCCAAAATATCCGGCGAGACGAGCGGGTTCCGAAACAGTCCCTGATAGACGGTGCCGGCCGCCGCCAGCGAGGCGCCAACCATGAGCGCCGCGGCAACGCGCGGCATGCGTACCGAAAACAGAACCCTGTCTATTTGCGTCGGTGCCCAGTCGCCGCCACCAGCGAGCAGGCGGCCGAATGCCGTCCACACCTCACCGATCGACAGCGGATAGGGACCGATAAAGGTGGCCCCGACCGCGATGGCGAAAACGCAGACCCCCATGACGCCGATCGCAATGGCCGGCGAAAATGCTAGGGACGTCCGCTTGCCCATTCGATCAAACGATTCAGCGCATCATCGGTTAAGTCGACATGATAGAACATTTTATAGAATTGACGGGTTTCCCAGGCGAGGTCAAACGGGAAGCGCTCGGGATAGAACAGTCCCGCAAGCCAGCGCAGTCCCATGATCCGGTTGATCGACGGTGGCCGATCGATCCAGCCAAAAGGCGCGGTCGGGCTTAAATAAATCCGCCTGCGCTTGACCGCGTCAATTCCCGCCCATAGCGGATCCCGCCACACGCGGTCGTAAAAATTCCGGTCCCAGGTGATAATCGTATCCGGATTGGCGACGATCACCTGTTCGATCGATGTCTGAACAATGCCGCGGCGTACCGAGCGCGAACCGGGGTCGGCGACATTGCGCCCGCCGGCGCGTTCAATGATCTCCGTGTTGATCGACCCCTTAAGTCCCGTCTCCAGACCGGCAGGTCCGCGGGCGAGATAGACTCGCGGGCGGTCCTTCGCCGGCAGCGCCGCCAGCGTCCGGTCAAGATCATTGAACAGATCTTCGACATATCGCGCGAGCGTCTCGCCACGCTCCGATATACCGAGGATATCACCCACGAGTCGCAGAGCCGCGGGCGTGTTCTGAAAGCGTCCATCGATCAGGATATACGGGATGCCGGTCTGCGCCTGGACGGCGTCGGCAAGAGAGATATAGGTCTTGCGGATGGAGCCGAAATCGATGATCAGGTCCGGCTTCGTTCTGAGGACAATCTCCAGATTGGCGGTATCGCCACGGCCCGTCAGCCGGCCGGTTTCGGGAAGGTCGCGGTAGGCCTCGGCGATATAGGGCCGCTCGTAGGGTTTCGGCGCCCGCGGCCATCCGGTGAGCTTGTCCGGCGCCAGCACATAGACGAGGATCGCAGCCGGCGGACCGGCCGCATAAACGCGCGACACCTGGTCCGGTATCGTCACCGTACGGCCGGCGGAATCCGTCACCGTTCGCGCGGCGGTCAAAGCTGGCAAAAGGCAAAGCAAGATTACGAAATGGATATACCGGAAC
>CAYWBS010000535.1:0-2961 GCA_964456215.1 uncultured Hyphomicrobiaceae bacterium | reverse complement strand
CTGACGGCGCGGCGGCACAAGGTTGCCGTGCTTGCCGTCGACCCGACATCGTCGCGCTCCGGGGGCTCAATACTTGCCGACAAGACGCGGATGCGGAACCTCGCCGCCAATCCGGACGCCTTCATCCGGCCGTCACCGACATCCGGAACCCTCGGCGGCGTCGCCAGGCGCACCCGCGAGACGATGGCCATTTGTGAATCCGCCGGTTTCGACATTATCATCGTCGAGACTGTCGGCGTCGGGCAATCGGAAATCGCGGTCTCGGAGATGGTCGATTTCTTTCTCGTCCTCATGGTGCCAGGCGGCGGCGATGAGATACAGGGTTTGAAAAAAGGCATTCTCGAGATTGCCGATATGATCGTTGTGAACAAGGCCGACGGCGACATGATCGACCGGGCGCGGAGGGCGGCCGGCGAATACCGTGCGGCGCTCAACATTTTGGCGCCGTCGAACCCTGACTGGCGGCCGCCGGTAATAACCATTTCGGCAAGGACGGGGACCGGTCTCGATGAAATGTGGGAGCGTATCGAAGAGCACCGGCGATTGCTGACGGCAACCGGCGCCTATGAGGCCCGCCGCCGTGATCAGGCCGTTAAATGGATGCACGAAATGATCGACGACCGGTTGAAGGGCCTGTTAGGGACCAACAAGCAGGTCGCGTCGAGGATGCCGGACCTGGAACGCCGGGTTCGCGTCGGCGAAATGACTCCCGCCGCGGCGACCGACGAAATAATGGCTTGTTTCGGAAAGCGCTGACGGTTTCGGCGTTCGCCCGGAGCTTCCTGGCATCACGATATTTGCAGAGGCTGGCACGTGACCCACAATTCATCCGGCCCGAAGGGAATGCGCGTATTGGTGACCGGATTCGGACCGTTTCCCGGTGCCGCATTTAACTCTTCCGCATGGTTAATCGAACGGCTGCTCGCGCACCCACCCGAGCTTCCCGCGGGCGCATCGCTTTATGGCGGCGTCCTGGAGACGTCATGGAAAACCGCGGGACGCGACCTTGAGTCCATGCTTGAAGAAATAACGCCCGGCATCGCCATCCATTTTGGCCTCGATCAGACGAGTCCTCGCTTCCGCGTCGAGACGCGGGCACAAAACCGCGCGGCCCGTGCGCCCGACTGCACCGGCGCATATTTTGGCGGAACGAGAATAATCAGCGGCGCCCCTCACATTCTTAAGACGCCGCTGCCCCATTGGCCCATCGTCTACCGTCTCAAGAACCGCCTGATCCCTGTCGCGGTCTCCCATGACGCCGGCCAATATATCTGCAACTATTGCTACTATCTCTCGCTGTGGAATGCACGCCGGGCAAACCCGTCGCGACTGACCTGCTTCGTTCATATTCCGCAATTGTCGGCGCCACCCGCCAGGCGGATCGGCCGGCGCGCCCCATATGGTCAGACGGCCGTTCCCGCGGACGATCTTATCCTCGGTGCGCACGAGATTATCACCGCCGCCATACACGTTTTTCGCGGCCGCTTCTCACGGTCCGGCTCTGCCGATCCGGAATAGACGCGCGCAAGACCGACTTTGACGGAACAGCTGACGCCAAATGCCGCACAACCAATTCAAAAAACGCGGAGTGCAATCATGACCGCGAGAGCTGCCTACCCGGACCTTCCGCCCGGATCAGCTGACAGTCTCGGAAAAAGCCGCGTCGAGCCGCTACCGACGTTGGATTATTACCTGCCAACATATGTCAGCTGCAGGCCGGAAATTCCGGCGGCGACATTCAGCCCACGGGCGCCTGACACGCTGACCGGGTTGAGCATGATTTTGTTGTTGCTGACAAGGGCATTGGCGCCAACGCCGGCGCCGGCAGCAATCTGCGCGGAAACCCCCGCATACCTTCCATCCAGCGCACCAGCCCCCGCAGGAGCCACGGGAGCTATGACCTGCCAGAGGATCACGCCTTTCTTGATGAAACCCAGATCTATGCCGAACCTGTTGATCTTGCCGCGATATCTTTCCCGCTTTCCGTCTCTCGCCCGTTCATAAACGCAACTGAGATCACGCGTCGATCCGAAAACAAAACTGCGTCCGCCGGCGATTTCGCATCTTAATGCGCCGCTCGTCGCTTTGGTCTCCTTCGCCATGAGAGGAGCTGCCGGCCCGGCCTGTATCGCGGCGAATGCCGCTGCCGCGACGGCAATGGAAACGACAGAACGTGTCAAAGCGTGCATCATATCTCAGTCCCCTTTTCCTCTATCCTTCGAAGATTTCAGAAATCCACTGGCGGACCACCATATCAAAACCAAAATCAAGGCCAAGCTGTGATTGAATATATAAAAGGAAATTCGAACAGCTATAATTGCTCTTCGTCAATGACATTCGACAACAGGGTTAAGCCGGACGCCGCCCGTGGAAGCGGCGCCCCGCGCAGGGGTTTCAGAATTTGGAAGAAAAACAAAGTCATAATATTGGGAGGCTGATCCGCCGCTCGCCGATTTCGGGCGCATTGCTCGCCGCGGTCCTCGTTCAGGTCGCGACAATTGCGGTTTGGCAGGCCGGGTCGGCTGAAGGTGGACCCGCTTTGGAGAGAATCCTCAAACCACCGCTGGGGCTTCCGCCGGTTGTCTACCCGGCCGAGAACCCGCCGACGCCTGAAAAAATCGCGCTCGGCCGCAAGTTGTTCTTAGACCGGCGCCTGTCGAAAAACGGTCACATCGCCTGCGCCACCTGCCATGTGCCGGAGCAAGGCTTTACCCAGAATGCACGCGCCCTGCCTATCGGGCATTTGGGCCAAAAGGTCCGACGCAATGCTCCAACCCTTCTGAATGTCGCCTATTACGACCGTCTCTTTCTGGATGGCCGCGAAACTTCGCTCGAAACGCAGTTTCTGCTGCCGCTGACCGCGGCGAACGAAATGGCCAGCCAGTCGATCGGATTTACCATCGAGAAGATTGGCTGGTTCTCCGACTATGACGGGCTGTTTGAGGCAGCATTCGGAGGAGG
>CAYWBS010000534.1:0-2982 GCA_964456215.1 uncultured Hyphomicrobiaceae bacterium | reverse complement strand
CCGCTGACGGCGCCGAGGGCGGCCGCAACGGCACCCCAGCCCAGTCCGACAATATAAATGGGCAGCGGCGCAAAAAAAATCAGGGTAACGGCGAGAGGCGTGCCACTAGCCAAAGAAGCAAACAGCACGCCGGAAACCAGGCCCGCGCCGAAACCGATTAAGTAAAATTTTGACATGCTACCAGCTGTCCCGCTTCACCGCGGTTAGAGGTACCACCTCCATACTGAGAGGTTACCCCAACATTTGACGATCTGATCGTTCTGCTGAGCAAATGCACTAAGGCAACAGCAGATGATCCCACGCATGGTTCCTCGGAGTGATCGTTACTTGATCAAATATGGCAAAAGACCGAGAAACCGGGCCCGCTTAATTGCGCGCGACAATTCACGTTGCTTCTTTGCCGAGACAGCGGTTATCCGGCTCGGCACCATCTTGCCCCGCTCTGAGACGAACCGCTGCAAGAGCTTGACGTCCTTATAGTCGATTTTAGGAGATTGATCGCTTGAAAACGGGCAAGTCTTGCGACGGCGATAGAACGGCCGCCGCGTTGCTGATGATTGTGAAAAGCTCATTCGTTCCCTCCACTGCCTTTGCGATCGGCCTCTCCACCACCTTTGCGATCGGCCGGAGCAGACCTTCTCGCATCCCGGCCAAAACCGTCCCTTTCCCGGCGCGGGCCACGGCGATCATCGCGATCTCCCCGCCGCATCATCGGCGATGGGCTGGTATCGAGTTCGTCGACCCGAAGTGTCAGAAACCTTAAAACCTCGGTCGACAAGCGCATCTGCCGTTCCATTTCGGCAACTGCGGTATGTGGGGCATTTATGTTGAAGAGCGTAAAATGTGCTTTTCTATTTTTCTTTATCTTGAAGGCCAGGGATTTAACGCCCCAATATTCCGTCTTTTCGACGGCGCCGCCATTCTCGGCGATAACGTTTTGAAATCCTTGTGATAGCCCTTCGACCTGCTGCGCGGAAATATCCTGGCGAGCAAGATAGATATGCTCATAAAGCGGCATGATCGCTTTACCTTTCCTTTCATCGTTGGCGCCGGCGCAAAGCCCCTTTTGAGCCAAATGAAAAGGAAAGGCTCAAGCAGGTAGACTCGAAAGAGCGGAGACACGAGAAGCCTGCCTTCAAGGCGCAGCACATCCTCCGTTTCCCGAATCTCAGGAAATAGGGGAGTGATCTTCCGTTCAGCCTCCAACCGGTAAGCATGAAGCCGCGAAACATACGTGAAACAGCCGGTTTTGCAATCCCTTTCATCGCTTTAGCCCGCATTTTCCGGAAAAAATCGTGTTGGCCGGACAATCCGAAGCTTGACAGGGGCCACGGAAACGGTGTCTTTGGCGCAGTTTTCGACTAAATTTTGTGCAACCCGCCGAAACAGATCACCGTTAAGCGATGTCGATTGCTTTTACCTTCCCAGGACAGGGAAGCCAATCCATTGGCATGGGGGCCGAGTTGGCTTCCGCATTCGCGTCCGCCAGAGACGTTTTTGATGAGGTTGACGATGCGCTCGGTCAAAAGCTATCCACGATCATGTGGGAGGGGGAACAAGACGTCTTGACATTGACGGAAAACGCGCAGCCGGCGCTTATGGCCGTTTCGATGGCAGCTGTCCGTGTCTTGGAGCGGGAGAAGAACATCTCATTGAAGGACAGCGTAAGCTATGTCGCCGGCCATTCGTTAGGAGAATACTCGGCGCTCGCTGCCGCTGGCGCTTTGACGGTCGCTGACGCCGCACGGCTATTGAGGACGCGCGGGCGCGCCATGCAGGAGGCTGTCCCGGTCGGTGAAGGGGCAATGGCGGCTCTTTTGGGACTGGATTTGGAAGATGCGCAAAAAGCCGCAAATGAAGCGGCTGGAGACGGCGTTTGTCAGGCCGCGAACGACAATGCGCCGGGACAAGTCGTTTTAAGTGGCTCCAAGGCTGCCGTCGAACGGGCGATCGTAATTGCCCAGTCGCTGGGCGCAAGGCGCGCAGTCCTTTTGCCTGTCAGTGCACCATTTCATTCGGCTTTGATGCAGCCGGCGGCGGAGGTCATGGCCGAGGCCCTGAGCGCCGTAGAAATAAAACGGCCATCAATCCCGCTTGTCGCAAACGTCGTTGCCGCAGAGGTTTCCGAGCCCGCGGAAATTCGCAAGCATCTGGTCGAGCAGGTTACCGGTATGGTTCGTTGGCGGGAATCCGTCGCATATTTGGTAAACAAAGGTGTAACCTCGCTGTTTGAGGTCGGTGCGGGAAGGGTTTTGAGCGGCTTGGCGCGGCGCATTGAACGTTCGCTCGAGACGGTTCCAGTCGGAACACCCTTGGAGCTGGATGCGGCGGTTGAAGCGCTAAGAGGTTAAGAGCCTGGAACGTAAGAGCCTGGAACGAAGGAAGCGAAAAATGTTCGACCTGACCGGTAAGAACGCACTCGTTACGGGAGCTACGGGCGGACTGGGCACGGAAATCGCAAGAGCGCTCCACGGACAGGGTGCTGCCGTCGCGATTTCCGGGACGCGCGAGGACCGCCTGCGGGCCCTTGCCGAGACCCTTGGCGAGCGTGTTCATCAGTTTCCATGTGATCTTACGGATCGCGAAGCCGTCACCAATCTTGGAAAACAAGCGGAAGAATCACTCGGACAGATCGATATCCTCGTGAACAATGCCGGTATTACGCGCGACAACATCTATTTGCGGATGTCGGATGAGGAATGGGATCAGGTGATTGCCGTCAATTTGACGTCCGTATTTCTCCTCACGCGGACGGCGATACGCGGCATGATGCGGCGGCGCTATGGCCGGATCATAAATATTGGCTCGATAAGCGGCGTTATCGGCAATCCAGGACAGGCGAACTATGCTGCTTCCAAATCGGGCTTGGTCGGCATGACCAAATCCCTTGCACGGGAAGTGGCGAACCGTGGAATTACGTCGAATTGCGTTGCACCAGGTTTCATAGAAACGCCCATGACCAGTGTGCTAAACGAAAAGCAA
>CAYWBS010000533.1:0-2984 GCA_964456215.1 uncultured Hyphomicrobiaceae bacterium | reverse complement strand
TCTCCACGGTGACCGGTTCCGCCGTGAGCTGGTAGGCGGCGTAGATCCGGGTGATGGCTCCTTCAAGCTCACGGCCGCTCTCCGTCAGCCGGGCGGCCAGGAATTCGAGCACCGAACCATTGACGGCAAAGCTTGTATCGCTAAGTGCCTTTTCCGCGGACCGTTTGCGCAGAATCTTGAGTCGCAGATCGTAATCGAGCGGCGCAATCTCCGTTACGAGCCCGCCGGCAAGCCGTGAACGCATGCGCGCATCGAGACTCTCCAGCAAGGTCGGCGCGCGATCGGAAGCGACGACGACCTGTTTCCCGCTATCGATCAGGGAATTGAGCGTGTGGCCGAATTCCTGCTGGATGGTTCGGCCCTGCAAGAATTCCATATCGTCGATGAGAAGAATATCGATGCCCCGCAACTTGTCCTTGAAGGCCAGGGCGTCACGCGCCCTGAGCGCTTCGACAAAACTATACATGAACCGCTCGGCCGTCAGGTAAAGCACCCTGGTTTGCGAGTTTCGGCGGCGAACCTCCCATGCGATGGCATGCAAAAGATGCGTCTTGCCGAGACCGACATTGCTATGGATAAAGAGCGGATTGTAGCGGAGCTGCGATTCGCTCAGGGATTCCGATATTTGCCAGGCGGCCGCATGGGCGAGGCGGTTCGAACTGCCGACGACGAAGCTTTCGAACGTAAACCGCCTGTCGAGCGGCGAGCCTTCGAAGCCCTCATATTCCGTCCGCACCTCATTGCGCGTCGCCCGTCCCGCGTCCGAGAGGAACCGATCGCCAAATCCGGCGGAGCCCTTTTGGGTGAAATGTTCCGCGCGGGCGGC
Organism: uncultured Hyphomicrobiaceae bacterium; assembly: GCA_964456215.1. Classification (GTDB taxonomy): domain Bacteria; phylum Pseudomonadota; class Alphaproteobacteria; order Rhizobiales; family BFAS01; genus MnTg02. The sequence continues at coordinate 2,158 of CAYWBS010000533.1, read as the reverse complement.
CACTGCGGCCTTTTCCGCGTAACCGCGCGGCGTGCGGACTTTGAAGTCGATGGACTTGACGCCTTGAAACTCCCTTCGGCAAGATTCGGTGACCTTCTCGGCGTAGTGTGATTCAAGCCAGTTTTTCAGAAATCGGGTCGGCATGGAGAGGAGCGCGTGCCCCTCCTTGTAGGCTTCAAGCTCGACACGCCCAAACCAGCTCGTAAATACGTCTTCCCCGAGTTCCGCTCTCAGACTGCTTTGGATGCGCGTCCATTTTGACTTTAGGTTGCCTGTATCAGTCTTGTTGATGTCCACTGTTTGATCCCCGCTTTTTGTCCCACGCTTTTGCAGCGTGGTAGGTTAAAAAGCCGCATATACGTTTCTGAGATACGCGCCGTTTCGCATCTCGATTGCCCAAGCCTCCGAAAACCGCTCCGTTGTCAACTAACTCTGCACCCAAGGAAGACCTGCCGCCTTCCATCCGCCAAGCCCGCCGCGACGACGCCTTTCGTCGACCGGTCCCTCGAAACCGTTCGCGACGTTAAAGCACGCACGGTAACCGGCATTCGCCATGGCCCGCGCCGCCGCAAGACTGCGCACGCCCGACCGGCATAAAAAGTAAAGTTCTGATTCGACGCCAGTGTCCAGGGCATCGAGATGACCGCGGAGCTTCGTAACGAACTCTGGATCGATTTCATTTGATGGATACATCTGCCACTCAATAAACACCGGCGTTTTCCCGATCGCAGACAAATCAACCACTCCGACAAACGCCCATTCGGGCCGCGTCCGCACATCTATCAGAACCGACTTGGAATCGGACTTCAGGCGGCTCCAAACCTCTCCGACCTCGACATTTCCGATTTCGATTCCCATTCCGCTCAAAACATTGCACCTCGTTAAGACTTGCGGAATAACTCCAAAATACGGAGGCCTGACTTGTTACGCGGACCAATATGCAAACTTGAAAACAAGTATTGACGTTCGATCATTGTTCACTAATCGTGCATCAACGATTAGGTGAGAATATGGATTTCTCTCATCTTCAGGAGCCATGCGGCAGGATGCTTAGCGTGATACGTAGCAATACTAATAATAGTCTTCTTTTTTCGCTTTCTCCCGCTCTGATAAGAATCCTCTATACACCGAAATCGATTCCTCAACAACAAGCCATTTCCACCAGATCGGACAGGGCAAGCTCACCGGATTCCTTACTGACTTTCCGCCCGATGATCAGATTCGACTCGATGAATCAGCTCCAATTCCATGGAATCAAAAAAAGAATCCGTCATGCTATCCTGCTAACCAAAATCCGGGCGCCGGCCTGCCCGCTGCAACAAAAAAATTAATTTTTTTCTTGGGGCCGGGCCCCGGATTTCACGGACCAGCCGATGCCAAGGCGGCAAATAGTTAACAAGTGCGTTGATTCTTAAGGGCGTTCCCGACGGGACGATTGCCGCCCATTTTTTCGCCCGCATTTAAGCGTTGTCATTCCGCAACAGCCGCGCCGAAATAGGGCAAAATCTGTATCACATCGCTGGCCGGACCGATGATCGCCGGTTCCCGGATCCGCCCTTTGTTGCGGGCGGGTCGGCCAGCCGCTTGTCCCGTTCAAATATCCAGACGGGATCCCCTCTTTCCCGCCGTCTCCAAAAAATGTCTTTAGGCTTCCATCGCATTGACACGCGAGGCGAGACGGGAAATTTTTCGCGCCGCCGTGTTCTTTTGCAAAATCCCCTTCTGAGCGGAGCGCATGACTTCCGGCTCGGCTGCTTTCAGAGCCTCCTGAGCTCCCGGTTTGTCGCCCGATGCAATCGCCTCTTCGACGTGCCGCAAATATGTCCGCATGCGGCTGCGCCGCGCCTTGTTGACCGACGTGCGGCGTTCGATCTTGCGAACCGCCTTTTTTGCCGATTTGGTATTTGCCATGGTCCTACCTTTTATTGACTGTTCAATCTGTGTCGCGCTCTCCTTACACGCCCGCAAGCGCGTCCCAAATCAGCGCTCGGATTCGAGAACGGATTTCGAAATAATTCAGCCGCCCGTGCTTGGAGCGTACAAACCTGCCTCGATCGGTCTCACGCACCTGCCCATTCACCCGGAAACACTGCTGTCTCTGAAGAGTGGGCATGTTCCGGCCGAGTCGCTTCCAATTCCGCGAACTCCGCTCAGATAA
>CAYWBS010000532.1:0-3001 GCA_964456215.1 uncultured Hyphomicrobiaceae bacterium | reverse complement strand
CCGAGGCAGACTGCCACGACGAAAAGCGCGGCCAAGTCCGAAGCAAAGCAACAGCCAGATAGGCCGCAAAAGGACTCCGCGATAAAAAACCAGACCATACGGGTCAATGTCGATACGTTGGAGCAGTTGATGACCATGGTCAGCGAACTCGTGCTGACCCGTAACCAGCTTCTGGAAATGGTCCGGCGCCTCGACGACAGCGAGTTCAAAGTGCCGCTGCAGCGGCTTTCCAACGTTACGGCGGAGTTGCAGGAAGGGGTCATGAAGACCCGGATGCAGCCGATTGGCAATGCCTGGCAGAAACTGCCCAGGATCGTGCGCGATTTATCGCAGGAGCTCGGCCGGAAAATCGATTTGGAAATGATCGGCGCGGAGACCGAACTTGATCGCCAGGTCCTCGAGCAGATCAAGGATCCGCTGACCCATATGGTTCGAAATTCGGTCGATCACGGATTGGAGCCGACCGAAGAGAGAATTAAGTTCGGCAAGCCAGAAGTCGGCAAGATCACCCTCAAAGCCTACCACGAAGGCGGCCATATCATTATCGAGATCGCTGATGATGGCAAAGGTCTCGACATCGAAAAGATCACGACAAAAATAATCGAGAAGGGTCTCGCAACCGAAGCCGAGATCGAGAAGATGACCGAAAGCCAGATTCAACGGTTCATCTTTCATCCGGGCTTCTCTACGGCGCAGACGGTTACCAGCGTCTCAGGCCGCGGCGTCGGCATGGACGTGGTGCGCACCAATATGGAGCTCATCGGCGGAACTGTTGACCTGAAATCGGTGAAGGGCCGGGGGTCGACCTTCATCATAAAGATCCCGCTGACGCTGGCCATCGTGTCGGCGCTCATCGTAGAAGCTTGCGAGCAGCGCTTTGCGATCCCTCAACTCTCAGTGGTTGAGCTCGTCAGAGCGCACAAGGACGGCGAACACCGAATTGAGATGATAAATCAAACACCGGTTTTGCGGCTTAGAAACAAGCTGCTGCCGGTTATCTATCTCAGGGACCTGCTTCATCTCACCCTGGCGAAAACCGAGGTCGGAGGCGACGCGCAGCAGGAAGCCGACAGTAGCGACAATGTGTTCGTCGTCGTAACGCAGGTCGGGTCACAGACATTCGGAATTGTCGTCGATTGCGTTTTTCACACAGAGGAGATCGTTGTCAAACCGATGTCCAGCATGTTGCGTGACATCACGATGTTCTCCGGAAATACCATTCTCGGTGACGGCAGCGTCATAATGATTATCGATCCGAATGGCATGGCCCGGGCAATCCAAAACGACGTCGATTCGAAGATTTTGCAGAAGGATAAGACCGATACCGCCGAGGAACGGACGGGCGATGACGTCACTTCGCTCCTTGTGTTCCGTGCAGGATCGAAAGATCTGAAAGCCGTTCCGCTTTCGCTGGTGACGCGCCTTGAAGAAATCGATGTCGCCATTATCGAGCATTCAAATGGTCGCGATCTCATTCAATACCGCGGCGCGCTGACCCCGCTCGTCTATATCGATGATCATGCGCGTCACCGGGACGAGGGGCGGCAGCCGATTCTTGTATTCACGGATGATCATCGTTCGATGGGTTTGGTCGTCGATGAGATCGTCGACATCGTCGATGACCGGATAAATATAGAAATTGCCTCCGACAATCCCGGGCAGATCGGATCGGCGGTGATCAAAGGCAAAGCGACAGAGATCATCGATGTCGGCCACTATCTGCTCAAGGCATTTGACGACTGGTTGCTGGAAAAGGACGGCCACAAGGTCCAGAAAGGGCTTAGCCTGCTGCTGGTCGACGACAGCGCGTTCTTCCGCAATATGCTCGCGCCATTGTTAACATCTGTCGGCTACGCTGTGACCCTTGCCGACTCAGCGGAACAGGCACTGAAACTTAAGGACAAGGGATATACCTTCGATGTCATCGTTTCGGATATTGAAATGCCCGGAATGGATGGCATCCAGTTTGCCGAGGCGCTCCGCGAAGATGCTTCCTGGAACAATATTCCGATTATCGCGCTTTCTTCACATACGTCACCTGAGACGATCGAACGCAGCCGGAAGGCGGGCTTCCTGGACTATGTCGCGAAATTCGATCGCGAAGGACTAATTGAAACCCTGAAAGACTGCAGACAGACAATCGGAGTCGCAGCATGACCACTAACGCGGAGAGCAATATTATCGGCGGACAGGCAACCGATGAGTTCGTCACCGTAATGATTGCTGGCCAGCTATTCGGCCTTCCGATCGAGCAGGTGCAGGACGTCTTCAAGCCGGACGCTATTACCGTGGTGCCGCTGGCGGCGCCGGAAGTCGCAGGCGTGCTCAATCTGCGCGGCCGCATCGTGACGGCCATCGACATGCGTAAGCGCCTGAACTTGCCCGCAGGTGAAAACGGAGCGACTCGGATGGCGGTCGGGATCGAGTCAAAAGGTGAATCATACGGAATCGTCATCGATGACGTTGGTGAGGTATTGCGTCTGCCGCGATCGACATTCGAGGCGAATCCGGCCAATCTCGATCCACGCTGGGCATCGATAGCCTCCGGTGTTCAGCGTCTCGAAGACGAGTTGATGGTCATCCTTGACGTGAAACGCGTTCTCGACATCGGCGATTCGACGCAAGCAACACAAATGAGCGTCGCCTAGCTGTTCGCGACGTTGAGATCGGATTGCGGAAGGAGATCGGAATGAAACATTGCCTGGTGGTCGACGATAGCAGCGTAATACGCAAAGTAGCGCGCCGCATTCTCGAAGATATGAGATTTGAGATCAGCGAAGCGGAAAATGGCAAGGAGGCGCTTGATCAATGCAAGTCTCGCATGCCCGATGCTGTGCTTCTCGACTGGAATATGCCTGTTATGGATGGCATCGATTTCTTGACGGCATTGCGCAACCTCACCGGCGATGAAGGGCCGAAGGTCATATTCTGCACCACGGAAAATGATGCGGAACATATAACGCGGGCCATCGAGGCGGGGGCTAATGAATACATCATGAAG
>CAYWBS010000531.1:0-3003 GCA_964456215.1 uncultured Hyphomicrobiaceae bacterium | reverse complement strand
TAGGGCAAAGGATACCGTAAACCCCGGGCCGAGCGCGATCATCAGATGTTTTCCGGAAGCTCCGGATTGCAGGGTTCGCTCAAGAACAAAGAGAACCGTCGGTGAAGACATGTTTCCATAATCTCGAAGAACGCTCCGGGCGTGTTTGAGTTGGCGTTCATTCATATTTGTCGCCGCCTCAAAAGCCTCGATCACCCGGCGACCGCCCGGATGGAGGACAACGCCGTCCAGATCGCTCAATGTCAGACCGAGACCTTTCAAGAAGGCCTTGATCGGTGCCAGCAATTTGTTGCGAGCGAAACTTGGAATTTCCGTACTGATGACGACACCCAGCCCGTCCTCTTCGACGGACCAGCCCATGATATATTCCGTGTCGGGCCACATATGCTCGCCGAAGGCAACGATCCGTCCGGACGCCGTCTTTGTATTGTTGCCAAACTCCGGAGCCGGACGGATGACCAGGGCCGCCGCGCCGTCTCCGAATAGTGCAGAAGAGACGAACATCGCCTTAGTCGAATCGGCGAGCCTGAAATTCAATGCACAGAGCTCGACCGCGACGACCAAAACGTGTCCTCCGGGAAAGGTCCTGGCCATGCGGCTGGCCCGGGCGAGGCCGGCAACGCCGCCCGCGCAACCGAGCCCGAAAATCGGCAGACGTTCAATGTTGGCCTTGAGACCTATACGGTTCGCCAGCGAAGCGTCGAGACTTGGCACCGCGACCCCTGTCGAAGATACCGTGACCAGCGCATCGATATCGTCAACGCCTATGTGCGCATTCTCGATTGCCTGACGCGCGGCGCTTTCAATGAGGTTCAGCGCATTCTCCCGATATATTGCCGCGCGGTCGGTCCAACCATGTGGAGCCCGGTACCATTCCAATGGAACACAGGAATAGCGGGTCGCGATGCCGGTATTGAGAAATACGCTGCTCAGATGGTTGAGATGGGGAAAGAGCGCCTCGGCGTGTTTCAAGGCTTCCAGTTGCGAAAACTTGTACGGCGGCACGGCGCAGGCAATTGACCGGATCTCTGTATCTGTTTGTCTTGTTATGTTCGACAATTTAACAGGCAACCGATCTTCAACCGTGTTCAGCATATCATCGAGACCTTTCACCACGAAAGTTGATTACCAGCTATGACGAGATTTTGTGTTCTCGATAAGTCACGTGATCGAATGGCCGCTCCCGCCGAAATCCGGCTTTCGACTATGGATCGAGGCTCTCCCGGTCCGCGGCGGCTCTCCTGAACCGGTCTCATCATTCGCGCAAGATTCATATTGCTTACGCCGCAGTGCTCCTGTTTATTTCCTACATGCGAGAAATTCTCATAAGCGTGTCCGATGTCTCGCTTCGCGCCCGGCTGCTCGATACGGAAACGGCCGACGCGATCTGGATGGCTCTGCCCATACGGTCCTCGGCGATGACTTGGGGTGAAGAGGTCTATTTCTCTACGCCGGTAAGCGTGCCCCGCGAAGGAAACGCAAGGGACGTCGTTGAACCTGGAGAGATCGCCTTTTGGCCGGACGGTAATGCCATTGCTATCGGTTTCGGGCGGACGCCGGTGTCAAGAGGAGACGAAACGCGTTTGGCAAGTCCATGCAATATTTGGGCTAAGGCGCTGGACGATGTGCGGGAAATGTCGAGGGTAAACGCCGGGGAAGCCGTCGAAGTCACAAAAGCCGGAGAATAGGCGGACTCTGCTCTACATCAGCCCCAGGCTCCTGAGGCTGGCGTGGCCCTCTTTGCCGACGATGACATGGTCGTGAACGACAATGCCCAGGTTTTTTGCCGTCGTGACAATTTGCTTTGTCATCTCGATATCGGCACGTGAAGGAGTTGGATCACCCGACGGGTGATTGTGCACCAGGACGATCGCGGTTGCCGACAGCTCCAGGCAGCGGCTTCACGATTTCCCTGACATAAACGGGCGTATGATCGACCGTGCCCTGCTGCTGAACTTCATCGGCGATGATCCGGTTTCGCTTGTCAAGGAAGAGGATGCGAAATTGCTCACGCGTTTCGTAGCCCATGACAGCTTGGCAATAGCCCAAAAAAGAGTCCCAGGAATTCAGTATCGGACGCTCCATGACGCCGCGCTTCAACAACCGAAGTGCGGCCGACCGAATGAGCTTGAGTTCCGTGACGACGGCCGCACCCACTCCGTCGACTTCCATCAACCGCTCCTCTGGCGCATGGATGACTTCCGGGAACGATCCGAATTTGCCGATCAAGGCTTTCGCGAGCGGCTTTGTGTCGCGTCGGGGCAGAGCACGGAACAGGATCAGTTCGAGAAGTTCATAATCCGGCATGGCATCCGCACCTCCGGTGCGGAAGCGGTCGCGCAATCTTTCCCGATGGCCCCGATGGCCGGATTGCCGCGGCCGGCCATCGCGAAATCCAGTATTCCCGCTGCCCGGCACCAAGGTTATCCAATATTATAGGGCGGGCAATGGAGTCCCGCTGGGGAGACCGTAAAGACTTCGCAGCCCTCTTCGGTAACACCCACAGTATGCTCGAATTGGGCTGACAAAGACCGATCCCTCGTAACCGCCGTCCAGCCATCTCCCAAGATTTTAACCTGCGACTTTCCGAGATTGATCATTGGTTCGATCGTGAAAAGCATGCCTGAGGTGAGGAGCAATCCCTCGCCTGGCTCCCCATAGTGTAGAATATTCGGTCTGTCATGGAAAACGCGGCCGAGCCCGTGTCCACAAAAGTCGCGGACGACGCTGCAACGCTTGCTCTCGGCAAAAGATTGAATAGCGTGACCAATATCTCCAATCCGCGCTCCGGCACGCACCGCAGCAACGCCGCGCATCAGCGCTTCATACGTAACTTCGATAAGGCGTTCCGCACGCCTTGAAATCTTGCCGACGGAAAACATCCGGCTTGTATCCCCGTGCCAGCCTTCGTGGATCAGCGTGACATCGATATTGACTATGTCGCCTTCCTTGAGGGCCCGGGGACCTGGAATGCCGTGGCAGACAACATGATTCAATGAGGTA
>CAYWBS010000530.1:0-3010 GCA_964456215.1 uncultured Hyphomicrobiaceae bacterium | reverse complement strand
AAGACCCAAATCGGTTCAAAAGAAATCCAACCCATCACTCTCCGGGACTAAACACATAGCTAACGACAATGCCGCGTTCCGCGAGTTCGGATTGCAGGCGACGCAGTGAGACGTTCGTCTCGCTGTTGATACGCTGAAGCAGCCAATCACGCTCAGCTGCCAGAGCAAGCGGACGATGTCCACCCATGCGCTTCGGCGACACGGTGCCTGTCGCACGAAACCGCTGTGACCACTTCACAACCGTTGAAACACTCACGCCAAAACGCTCAGCCACGGCCCGGCAACTCAAGCCTAAGTTCAGCGCATCAATCACGCGTTCGCGCAAATCATTAGAATAGGGTCGTGCCATGCATGCCGGCCTCCGCCTCCGGCATACGGTGTGAATCATATTCGCGGCACCTTGGGATTCCCCAATCGATTCTATCAAGATTGATCACGCTCTAGTGGAGGGAATTTGACATTTGCATCCCGCTTGCAGCAGGTGTGTTATCAAATGTCAAATTCACAAGCTCCACTAGAATCAAATATTTATTAGTGGTTTTTTTATTCCAACATTTGCAAACAGGGATGCAGCACATGGATGCAAAAGTTGGAATCGAACCACTAGTGCCCCGCTCGATCGGTGAGCCATGCCGCGATCGCGGCCAGCGCGGCGTCAGCCCGGCTGCCGTCCGGTCCGCCGGCCTGCGCCATATCCGGGCGGCCACCACCTCCTTTGCCACCGAGCGCCTCGGCGCCGGTACGAACAAGATCGACCGCATTGTAGGCCGCCGTCAAATCCTTGGTGACACCGACGACAATGCCGGCCTTGCCTTCGTCGGTAACGCCGACGATGGCGACAATCCCGGAGCCGACCTGCCGTTTGCCGTCGTCAACCAGGCTTCGCAGATCCTTCGGCGCGATGCCGCTGACGGTCCTCGCCAAAAGCCTGACCGGTCCAAGATCCTGAATGTCCCTCGTCCCGTCGCCGGCGCCGTTGCCGCCCATGGCTATCTGCCGGCGGGCTGCCGTTAGATCCCTCTCCAGCTTTCGCCGCTCTTCCAACAGCGTGCTCAGGCGGATCGGAACATCCTCCGGCTTCGTCTTCAAAAGGTCCGCGGACTGACGCAGCAAATCATCGTGCGCCGTCAGATAAACTCTGGCGCCGGTCGCGGTCAGGGCCTCGATCCGCCTGACGCCGGCGGCAACCGCGCCTTCGCTAACAACCTCAATCAAGCCAATATCGCCCGTGCGTTTAACGTGCGTGCCGCCGCAAAGCTCGATGGAGTAGCTATTTTCGGCCTTCCCGCTGTCCTCGGCCACACCCATGCTGACGACACGGACCTCGTCGCCATATTTCTCGCCGAAGAGGGCCAGCGCGCCAGCCTCTATCGCATCGTCAACGGCCATCAGATGCGTCTCCACCGGACTGTTCTGCAGCACGATGGCATTGGCGATGCGCTCCACGGCTCTGACCTCCTCCTCGGTCATCGGCTTTGGGTGCGAAAAGTCGAAGCGCAGACGGTCGGGCCCCACATAGGACCCCTTCTGCGCGACGTGGTGGCCCAGCACCTGCCGCAACGCCTCGTGAAGCAGATGGGTCGCCGAATGGTTCGCCCGTGTCGCCGTTCTGCGCTCATGATCGACGCTCAGCGCAACCGCGTCGCCGGCCTTGAAAGGCCCCTTCTCCACAGTGCCGAAATGCACGAACAGATCCCCCAGCTTCTTTTGCGTATCGGTGACGCGGAAAAGCGCGCCCTTTTCGCCATGGATCAGGCCCTGATCGCCGATCTGGCCGCCGGATTCTCCATAAAAGGGCGTCTGATTGACAATGATGGCCGCATGGTCGCCCTTGCGAACCTGCTTGACCGGCTTGCCCTTCCGCACCAGAGCCAGGATTTCACCTTCCGCCTGCTCGGTGCCGTAGCCGAGAAACTCAGTCGCGCCCAGCTTTTCCTTGAGCTCAAACCAGATTTTGTCTTCCGTCACATCTCCGGAGCCGGCCCAGGCCTTGCGCGCCTCCTGGCGCTGGCGTTCCATTGCCGCGTCAAAGCCTTTTTTGTCCACCCCGATGCCGCGCGGTTTGAGCGCGTCTTCCGTCAGATCATAAGGAAAGCCGTAAGTGTCATAGAGCCTGAAGGCAACCTCGCCGGGCAGAACGTCCTTCGCCTTCAAGTCCGCCGTTGCTTCATCAAGAAGGTGCAATCCGCGCTCCAGGGTCTTGCGGAATCGCGTTTCCTCAAGTTTGAGCGTTTCCTCGATAAGCGCCTCGGCGCGGCCCAATTCCGGATAGGCCTGACCCATTTCGCGAACGAGCGCCGGCACGAGACGATAGATCAGCGGCTCCTCCGCACCCAGCAGATGGGCATGGCGCATGGCGCGGCGCATGATCCTTCGGAGCACATAGCCCCGGCCTTCGTTCGACGGCAGAACGCCATCGGCAATCAGGAAACTCGTGGCGCGCAGGTGATCGGCAATCACGCGATGACTGACGGCATGCCCGCCATCAGCCGCAATCCCTGTCGCCTCGACGGACGCCGCAATCAGCGACTTGAAAAGATCTGTCTCGTAGTTGTCATGGGTGCCCTGAAGGACGGCCGCGATTCGCTCAAGCCCCATGCCGGTATCGATGGAGGGCTTCGGCAGATCGATGCGCTTTTCCGGCGTGACCTGCTCGTATTGCATGAACACCAGATTCCAGATTTCGATAAACCGGTCGCCGTCCTCATCCGGCGAGCCGGGCGGGCCGCCGGGAATATGCTCGCCATGATCGAAGAAGATCTCCGAACATGGCCCGCAGGGACCGGTATCGCCCATAGCCCAGAAATTGTCGCTGGTCGGAATGCGGACGATCTTCTCTTCCGGCAGACCAGAAATTTTTTTCCAGAGATCAAAGGCCTGGTCATCCTCGGCATAGACGGTGACCATGAGGCGCTTTTTTTCGAGACCGAATTCCCTGGTCACCAAATTCCAGGAGAACTCGATGGCGACATCCTTGAAATAATCCCCGAAGGAAAAATTGCCGAGCATC
>CAYWBS010000529.1:0-3015 GCA_964456215.1 uncultured Hyphomicrobiaceae bacterium | reverse complement strand
TGCCGATGAAATGCGGGCCGGTGCCGACGGCAAGCCGGAATTTCTCTCCAATCAGGCCGGCGGAATCCTGGGCGGCATTTCGTCCGGCCAGCCCATCGTTGCCCGTTTCGCCGTCAAACCCACCTCGTCGATCCTTACCCCAAGAAAGACGATCGACCGCTTCGGCAACGAAATGGAGATTTCGACCAAAGGCCGGCACGACCCCTGTGTCGGCATTCGCGCCGTCCCGGTCGGCGAAGCAATGCTGGCGATCACGCTCGCAGATCATTATTTGAGACATAGGGGCCAGATCGCTGGCCGCGCGTAAACCCAAGAGCGGATGAGCTACGGTTCATGGAGGATTTACGGAAACCGCCGGACCTATCGGAATTTCCGCCCTATAGCTATCGCGATACACCCGGCGTCCCGAACTTTCCTGAAGACAGACCATTGATCGTATTTGATGGCGTCTGCGTGCTGTGCTCTGCCTTTGTGCGGTTCGTCATTACCCGCGACACCAAGAAGCAGTTCCTGCTGACGACTGCGCAATCCGAACTGGGCCAGGCGCTCTATCGTTACTATGGCCTCGATCCCGTCAATTTCGAAACCAATCTGCTGATCACGGACGGGCGCGCTTACGCAAAGCTCGCCAGCATCACCAAAACCCTGGCTCTGCTCGGCGGTCCCTGGCGGATCATCAGCATATTAGGATATGTGCCGCGGTCTGTCGGCGATTGGCTTTACGACCGTATCGCGAGAAACCGTTATCGCCTGTTCGGGCGTCACGACACCTGCGCCGTTCCGGGGCCGGATTGGCGCTCAAGGATCATATCGTGACGCCCGGCCAACCGCTTTTTCATCGGCTCTACGGACCGGCGCTGTCCTCCCTTCCGGCTCCCATCCACACTCTCCACGACGTTGCGGAACGCAAAACGTTCCGGGGCGCCGCGCGGATCGAAATCGGAGCGGGCCGGATTGCGCAATTCGTCTCGCGGCTTTTGCGTTTTCCGCCTGCGAGCGAGAAGACGATGCTGACACTGGTCATGACGCCCGAGGGGAACGGCGAATTGTGGGAACGATCCTTCGGTAATTTCAAAATGACCACGCGCCTGTCTCCGGGAAAGCGGCCGGCAAGTGTCGAGGAGCGCCTTTGGCCATTCACGGCGGTTTCGGAAATCAAGCCCGACAGCCAGGGCGTCATACAGGTTCTTACGGGTCTGCGCTGCCTTAGCGTTGCTCTACCACGCTTGCTTTGGCCGAAGATGGACGTTCGCGAAGGTGCGGACGGCAGCCGTTACACATTCTCTAGGAGCATCCGGTTTCCGTGGAATACGCCGCTCATCCTCTACGAGGGATGGCTCGAAACGGCCGTCCCGGAGAAGATTAGGATTTGATCGGCGCGCTCCGAACTGCTTGGATGGCGCCCGTCTCTCGATTACCAGGGCCGATTGCCATGCCGGACATCACTCACGTCAAAGCTCTCCTTTTCGATGTTTTTGGAACCGTCGTCGATTGGCGCGGCAGCGTCGCGCGCGACCTCGAAGCATTCGGCCGACAAATGGGCATCGAACGGGACTGGATGGCGTTCACCGATCGATGGCGCGGCCTCTATCAACCGGCGATGGAAGAGGTCCGCAGCGGCCGCCGGGCCTGGACCATACTCGATGTTCTGCACCGGGAAAGCCTGGTAAAACTACTGGGTGAATTCGAGATTTCCGGTTTGACGGATCAGGAGATCGATCATCTGAACCGCGCCTGGCACCGGCTCGCGCCGTGGCCCGACTCCGTCGAGGGACTGCAACGGTTAAAAAAGAAATTCATTATCGGAACCCAGTCCAACGGCAATATCGCCCTGATGGTCAATCTGGCGAAACATTCCGGTCTACCCTGGGATGTCATTCTCGGCGCGGAGACCGCGCGCGCCTTCAAGCCGCTACCCGAATCCTATACGCGCAACGTCGCCTTGCTCGGCCTTGAAGCCGGCGAATGCATGCTGGTCGCGGCCCATAATAACGATCTCGCCGCGGCCGCCGCCGTCGGCCTGCGCACCGCTTTCATTCCCCGCCCGACGGAATATGGGCCGTCGCAAACCACCGACCTCAAAGCGGAGCGCGATTGGGATATTGTCGCCGAGAACCTAATCGATGTCGCCGTCAAGCTCGGCTGTTAGCGGCGATGAGGAGGTCTCCGCTTTTTTGGGCGGTGACGACTTTCGACATCAGCGCGGTCCAGCTCTCTGAAACCAGGAGACCGCTTGCGGCCAAAATCGAAGCCACATCGTCCTCAATATAGTTCTGGTAGTAAGGTTCGTGGAACCGCTCTGGAAACGCTTTTAAGAGGCCATCGTAGCCGGGCCGGTCGCCGAGCTGCAAAGAATCTAAGAAGACAAGCAAACCGCCGGGCTTCAGCACCCGCGCCATTTCCCGCGCGACGCGGCGGCGGACATCCGGTGGCATCTCGTGAAACAAGAAAATGCAGGTGACGATATCCTGGCTCTCATCGACGAACGGCATGGCCTCGGCGTTGGCGTTGATCATGCGGACGTTCCGCCACGGTGCAAGGTGGCCCGCAGCTTCGCGCAGATAGGCGGCTGACAAGTCAAGTCCGGTGACGGGGAGCTGCGAATAGACCTGTTTGACTTGTCCCAGGAAGCGGCCGGTCCCGCAAGCCACATCGAGAAGGCTCAAACGGCGCTGATCCTTTCCCTGCAAATAGGGGGCGATCGGTTTCAGCGCCTGCCGGCGCATCGCGTTGGCGGCCCCGAGGAACAAAGTCTCGACCTGGATGTCGTAAAGCCGCGCTGACTCCTCGGTAAGGTAGCCTCCGGTCTGATAGTGAAAATTCTGGACGAAATAGTCGGGGAGCCCCTCGGCGCCGGACAATTTCGTGACCTCATGACCGTCATCGCGAAGGCGGCGGCGGTGAGAGACAGGCAAATCCTCCAGCATTTCGCGGGCCCGGCCGATCTGCCTGAAAAGCGATCCGTCCTGGTTATCGAGAGGCGGAAGAATGCCGTCGCGGACCAGCCACGCATCC
>CAYWBS010000528.1:0-3025 GCA_964456215.1 uncultured Hyphomicrobiaceae bacterium | reverse complement strand
GAAGGCAGTAAGGTCGCTTTACCCGAGCCATCCTTGCTTATCTTGCAAAACGAGAGATCGTAGCCGGGGAGCATCGCCAATCCACACTTGCGTGCAGAAGTACAACGTCTTTGCAGGCGCTGAGGCAGCATGTTTGAACCATAGGCAAAATAGCGAATCGTCATCCTAGCGAAACATTAACACAACACAAATGTGACGTGCCTTCCTGGCCCATCGGGCGATATCGTCTCAGAATCAGGCGACGCCCGGACGCGCCGCGTTAGCGGTCGTTGGTTCGCCGTGCCGCTGATCGCTGTTTCTGAGTATATGCCCCAGGCCTGCTTATCCCGCACGGTTGGGCCTGCCTTTCCGGGCGCTTAGAACCGGTAGCGCACGGGACGGTTGCCGTGCAGAGATTCCGCGGCCGCCAGGATGGCGTTCACGTCGATGCCGTGGCGGCCGAAGAGCTCGGCTATGCTTCCCGACTGCCCGAAATGCTCGACGCCCAGCGCCCGGACCCGGTGGCCGCAAACCGCGCCAAGCCACGACAAGGCTTCCGGGTGGGCGTCGGTAATGGTGATCAGGCCGGCGTCGCGGGGAAGTTCCTGGAGTAGATTCTCGATATGCGATCGCGCCCGGCGCGCGCCCTGCTCGCGCCCGCGCGCCGCGGCATGCCAGCCCGCCGAAAGCCGGTCCGCCGATGTCACCGCCAACACTCCGACGCCGCGGCAATCCTCCGCCAACAGGCCGGCCGCTTCGATCGCTTCCGGCGCGACCGCGCCCGCATAGGCAATCGCAAGAGTTGCGCCCGCTTCCGGCCGGCGGAGCCAATAGCCGCCTTGAATGATCTCATCGGTCTGATCCTCGGATAAGGACCGCTGCACCTGCTCGACCGGACGGGTGGACAGGCGCAAATAGACGGACCCGCCGCTCTCGTCGCGGAGCCAGCCGCCTTCCTTCGCCGCCCCGCCGTCGCGCTGGATATAGTCGAACGACCATGCAAGGATCGCTCCGAGTTCATCGACAAAGGCAGGCTCGAACGCCGCCAGCCCGTCCTGTGCGAGGCCGATGAGCGGCGTGCCGATCGACTGATGGGCGCCCCCTTCCGGCGCCAGCGCGACGCCCGACGGCGTTGCCACCAGGATGAACCGGGCATCCTGGTAACAGGCATGGTTCAGGGCGTCGAGGCCGCGATTGATGAACGGGTCGTAGAGCGTGCCGATGGGGATCAGCCTTTCGCCGAACAGGGAATGGGAAAGTCCAAGCGCGGACAGGAGCAAAAACAGATTGTTCTCGGCAATCCCGAGCTCGATATGCTGGCCGTCGGGCCTTGCTTCCCAGCGCTGCGGCGACAGCAGGCCGCGCTCCTTGAAAACGTCCTCCCGGACCGTCCGGTCGAACAGGCCGCGCCGGTTGACCCAGGGGCCAAGATTGGTGGAGACGGTGACGTCCGGCGAAGTCGTCACGATCCGATCCGCCATCGGATGATTGCCGCGCGCGATGTCCGCCAGATACCGGCCGAAACCGTCTTGGGTCGAGAGCGCCTTCCTGCCGTCCAATGGCTGAAGCCTGATGGTTTCGATCTTTGCAGCCTTAAGGCGCCGCCGGCCCTTGGCGTTAAAGGGCACATCCTCCAGGAATCTTTCAATGTCGGCGGCGGGAAGATTCAATCCTGCATAGGGGTCCCATTCGTGGCCCGCCGGGATGCGATTGTCCTTTTGGAAGGCCGCCATCTGATCCTTGGTCATCAGGCCGGCGTGATTGTCCTTGTGGCCCTGAAACGGCAGCCCGAACCCCTTGATCGTGTAGGCGATGAAGCAAACGGGCTTGTCGCGCGGCGCCGTCCTGAAAGCGTCGAGCGCGCTCGCCATGTCGTGACCGCCGAGATTGGTCATCAGCCGCGCCAGCTTGTCGTCCGCCATGCCGTCGATAACCGCTCCGATGCGCGAGTCCGGCGGAAAATCGACTTTGAGCTGTTGGCGCCAGGCAGCGCCGCCCTGAAACGCCAGCGCCGAATAAAGGGAATTCGGACAGCTGTCGATCCAAGCGCGCAGCCGCTCGCCGCCGGGCATTTCAAACAGTGCTTGCAGGTCCCGGCCATATTTGAGCGTGTTCACCTGCCAGCCCATGGCCTCGAAAATATCGGCAATCTTCGCGAACAGCCGGTCGCTGACGACGGCGTCGAGGCTTTGCCGGTTATAGTCGATGATCCACCAGCAGTTCCTCAGACCATGCTTCCAGCATTCGAGAAGGGCTTCATAAATGTTTCCCTCATCCAGCTCCGCATCGCCAAGCAGGGCGATCATCCGCCCTTCCGGCCAGTTCCCGCCCCAGTCCCTGGCGCGCACATAGTCCTGCACGATGCTCGCGAATGCCGTCGACGCCGCCCCGAGCCCGACGGAACCGGTCGAGAAATCCACATCGTCCTCATCCTTGGTGCGCGAGGGATAGGATTGCGCGCCGCCAAAGGCGCGGAAATTCATCAGGTTCTTGCGGCCCTGATTCCCCAGGAGATACTGAATGGCGTGAAACACCGGACTTGCGTGCGGCTTTACCGCGACCCGGTCCTCGGGCTTCAGGATCTGGAAATAGAGCGCCGACATGACCGTCGCCAGGGACGCGCTCGAAGCCTGGTGGCCGCCCACTTTGAGAGCATCGGTCTTGGGACGGACATGGTTGGCGTGATGAATCATATAGGTCGAGAGCCAGAGCACCTTGCGCTCAAGCGCTTTCAGGAATTCAAGCGTATCGGCTTCGACATCCGCCGGGGCGCGCGGCGGCGCCAGAACGTCGGCAGGCATGGTGTCTCTCCCTCAAGGCGAGCGGCGGCATCGCGACCGCATCGCTGTGCCGGCCGTTGCCGGCGCAAGTAATGTCCACATAATAGAGATATTCAAGTGGTATTTTTCTGCGAAAATTGCTAAATTTATTCCGTAGTTTAATATTTTTAGCCAAATTGTGGGCAGAAAATAACGAATATGGCTGATATTACCCTCGACGCGATTGACCGCAGGCTGCTTGACCAGTTGCAAAGGAATGGCCGGTT
>CAYWBS010000527.1:0-3025 GCA_964456215.1 uncultured Hyphomicrobiaceae bacterium | reverse complement strand
TCGTTTTTTCGGGTGCAGTGGGTCTTGGCATCGGGTTCGGCCTGCAGAAAGTCGTATCCAACTTGATCAGTGGGATCATTATTCTGCTCGACAAATCCATCAAGCCGGGTGACGTCATTTCGCTCGGCGAGCGCTTTGGCTGGATCACCTCGCTGCGTGCCCGTTACGTTTCGGTCGTCACCCGCGACGGCGTCGAATATCTCATTCCGAATGAGGATTTTGTCACCCAGCAAGTTGTCAATTGGTCGTATTCCGACCGGCAAATTCGAACGGAATTGACTTTTGGCGTCAGCTATGAGAGCGACCCGCATCTGGTCCGCCGTCTGGCGATCGAGGCTATTTCCGAAATTGAAAGAGTTCTGGCCTCGCCGGAGCCTGTCTGCCACATAACGGGTTTCGGCGACTCTTCAATTGATTTCGTGGCCAGGTTCTGGATCAGCGATCCCGAAATGGGGCTTACGAATATCAAGGGTCGGGTATACCTGGCGCTTTGGGACGCGTTTCAGGAGCACAATATCGAAATTCCCTTTCCACATCGCGATATCAAGCTTCGCGAACCCGTTATCGTCGAGCAGAAGCCCCGCCCGAGAACACAAAAACCGGCCGACGGCCAGGCCCGCCCCAAAACCGCTCCGAGCGCCTGAACGTTTTCGAATGGCCCGGTCCGCCCGGCGATCTAGGGGGCTTGCTTCTCCATCCGGCGTTCTAACGCAGAAGTTCTTCAAGCTCATCCTGAGGGATAGCGCGATCCAGATGCGCGAAATGGCCGAAGGATGCAAGCTCATGGACTTTCACCCTGAGATTTCCGAGCAGCGAGCGAAGCAGGCTGGTGCCGAGCGTCACGCACGCCACCCCGGCCGCAGAATAGGCATCCAGATTTGGCGCCGCCGACACCGCTATGGAAATCGCCAGCGGCCCACTCATTGTGTGCACGAGACGCTCAACAATCTGAATATGCTCGACGCCGGATACGAGCACGCAGTCCGCGCCTGCTTCCATATAGGCCGCCCCCCGTTCGATAGCCGTCTGAAATGGCGAGGTGCCAAAAGGTCCGAGGTGAAACGTCTCCGTTCGCGCGGTGATGACGATCGGAATGTTCGCCTCCATGGCCGCCACGCGCGCCGCCCTAATTCGGCTGCTCATTTCGTCGATCGACATGACACCGTGGGCCCCATTCCGGCTTCCGTCGCCAATCGTAACGCCCGCGCATCCAATCGCGATCGCTGCCTGCACGCTGCGCTTGACGTCGCCCACCGAACGGTCCATGCCGCCTTCCAAATCAGCGTTGACGGGAAGCCGCGCACCCCTGGCGACACGCGCCGCGACAACAAGCAGCTCTTCGAGCTTCACACGCTCATGGGACTTGTAACCGTTGGACCAGGCAATCGCCGATGCCGACGTTCCGATCGCCCGAAATCCCGTATCACCGATAACACGCGCGCTCGCGACATCCCAGACTTCGGGAAGCAAAAATGCATCCGGCGCCTTGATTAGATTGCGAAGCTCAGTTGCGAATCCAATTTGGTCGTTGTTCATTGCGGCCGGTACCACTCGTCAACAGCCCAGCACAAAGTCAGGCGCAAAAGGCGCCCCGAATTTACGTGTTGCAACCGTAAAATGCGCTTTTTAATCGCCCGACGCAATGTCCGAATTCCCACGCGGCGGCTTTCAAAAGCCGGAAGTGCCGTCATGAATACCGGAAAATCAGAGGGCGATTGCGGCACCGGCGCCGAAAAAGAACAGGGGCTTGAAGACGACCGCCGTCAATCGGCCAATCATGCTTCAAGCCCCCTCCCACCCGGCGTTCAATAACGCCCGGCAAACCGTCATGGACTACCAGTGCCCGCCCGTGCGGCGCAGATAACGCGGTCCCACTTCACTCCACACAGACAGGTGGCCGCGCCGGACCCACCCCTGCATATCCCTGTAGGCCACCGGGCACCATTTCCTCACGCAAGGTCCGAGAGCGGTGACCGTGATTTCAAATGGCGGAATTGCTCCGACGATCCCCGCTTCGGCGCTCGGCCGCTCCCTGATCTTCAACAAGCCATAGGTCGAGACGCCAACGACACTGTAGGTCGTCCCGTGGCCCTCGATATCTGCCACGATATAGTGCCTCGAAACCCAACCCGTAATCTGGCCCGCATAGCTCACAAGACACCAGCCGGGCATGCATTGGCCAAGTCCATAAACATCCCTGGCATCGAACGGCAGTGCACCGACCATCGGTGCGTCATACGCGGGCGCGGCGCGGACATGAAGTAAATCGAGCCCGCGAACGTTGACGACCCTGTATGACTTTCCGTGCCCTCTTTTCCATCGATGTGCCTCACCGCTATATGCGGTTGCAAATAGAGCAACCACGGTGACCGTCGCACCCATCAGGATGCGTTTCGCGGGTCCGCGCATGGGAACCGCCTCCCTTTCATCGAAGCCATTGGCAAATGGTCTTCGCGTCCACGGGGGGCAGATAATCAGGTAATGGCTGAACGTCAGATGAACGGGTTGTGCGAAGGCGTGAAGGGCGCGGCTTATGGCATCGCGGATTGAAGAGTTTGGCGCCAACCTAATATTTCGATCGCCCGCCTGGCCGTGCGCTCAATTGAACAGCGCATGCCCAACTGTTGGGTGCGCGGGCTTTCGCCGAACAGGCTGTAGGGGAGCCGGCATTCCGACTGCTGGTACTTCGTCCAATGGAATTGCGCATTCTTAAGCCTGTTCGTTTTGTCTTTTCCGTTCAGCACCGTCGTCAGGGTGCGAAATTCGTCGTTGAGGATGCGGTTCCAAAAGACAAACTCGCGTTCAAGGCATTCGAGTTGATCGTGTGGCGTTGCGTTGTCGTGCTTGGCCCGGCACGGCTCGTAGAAGCGGCCGATACAGGCCGACCCATCACGCCCCTTGCCGCGTTCAAATGCCAGACAATCCCGTATGAGAGAAACATTCGTAGGCGTCGCCGCCGTCCCCGCCGAGCCGGCGAACTGCATATAGGCCAATCCGGCAAAGAGCGCCGCAACCAGCAAGAAGC
>CAYWBS010000526.1:0-3028 GCA_964456215.1 uncultured Hyphomicrobiaceae bacterium | reverse complement strand
AGTTCGGCACGTTCTACGTTCCCAATATTTCGCCCGACAAGAACGCCGGGATAGGCGGCTGGTCGGTGCTCGATTTCATCAACGCCATGGCGCGCGGCGTCTCGCCGTCGGGCGCTCATTATTACCCGGCGTTTCCCTATATCTCCTACCAGCGGATGACCTTCGAGGATCTCATCGATCTCAAGGCCTATATCGATACCCTGCCGCCGGTGGTATCGGACGTTCCCGATCATGACCTTGCTCCGCCCTTCCGGTTGCGCCGCGGCCTCGGTCTCTGGAAGCTCCTCTATATGGACAACAAGCGCTTTTCTCCCGATCCGGCGAAGAGCGCCGCCATCAATCGCGGCGCCTATCTGGTCCGGGGGCCGGGCCACTGCGGCGAGTGCCATACGCCGCGCAATGTCATCGGCGGCTTTCTTGCCGGCAGGGCCTATGCAGGGGCGCCGGCGCCGGACGGCAAGGGGTTCGTCCCCAATATCACGCCCCACAAGGACGGTCTCGGCTCCTGGTCGAAGGCGGATATTGTCGAATTGCTGACCACCGGCTTTACGCCCGAATTTGACGTCGTCGGCGGAACGATGACGGAGGTTCAGGAAAATATGGCCAGGCTCACCGCGGGGGACCGCGAGGCGATCGCGGAATATCTGCAATCGCTGCCCCCTGTCGCAGGCGGAAAAAGAAAAAAGAAGGCGCCGGCGTCGTGATGGTTCCGTTTGCCCGAATATTATGCCCCTCTCCCTTTGCGCCGTATGACTTAGCCCGCGTCTAAGGTCGTGGCGCAAAGCCCTCTCCTACAAGGGGAGAGGGAAAAGCGGCACTTTTCCGGCTCGGAGCGGATGGCAATGAACCAACGCGTCAATGACAAACGAAGGCCGTGCTAATATGACTGCCGCCGCCTGATTTAAATGGCAAATCCATTGCGCAGACCTATGAGAAGCTGTCCATGGCGGACGTAACCCTCGACACCAAAGGCCTCAAATGCCCTTGGCCGATCTTGAAGGCCGGAAAGGCGATGCGTCAGGCCGAGCCGGGCGCGACGCTGGAGGTGCTGGCAACCGATCCCGGAGCCGTGGAAGATTTTCAGGCCTATTGCGAGACGACCGGACACGAACTCGTCACCTGGTCGGAGGAGGGCGGGACGTTTCGCTTTCTGCTACGCAAATCGCTTTGAAGATTAAGGGGTCGCGCCCGGTGATGTTGGCGCCAGGCGGCTTTTGGGCTTATTTCTTCTTTGGCTTCAGCGTTTCCACAAACGCGGCCACGTTCGCGACGTCGTCCAGGGTGATTTCGACCGGATGGGCGTTTGGCGGCAGGTCTTCGTGCAGTCGTCCACGTCCCTTGATCGACAGGAATGCCGGATGAGGGCGGCGCGCATAGAAGGTGTTAAAACGCTCCTTATAGTCCGGCCGCCGCTTCACCAGCATCTGAAAAGACGGCGTGCTGGCGATACCGCCGGTGGGATTATAGTCGCCAACTACATGGCATCGCGAGCAATGTTTCTCGGCGACTTTGCGGCCGGCCTGGGCATTGGCGGCCGACAGCGGCGCCGGCTGGCTGAGGATGATTGCCGCTCCCAATACCAAAATCTCCGGCTTCATTATTCCGTTCCGCCGTCAATGCAACGTTGCTCTTGCTCCCGCTCCAAATCTAATGGCGATGGCAGGCGAGGGCAACCGGGCGTCGATTTGCTCCCAATCGGCTCTAAATTTTCTCTCCCTCCACCTTTCTCTCGAGTTCTCCGACCAGCTCGGCGCCGGCCTCGATAAAGGGATTGACCGCCAGCGCTGCCCGGTAGGCTTCGAGCGCTCCTTGCCAATTCTCGCGCGCCAGATGGATCATGCCGCGGCCTGAAAGGGCGCCGAAGTGGCGCGGTTCGCGTTTCAAGGTCTCGGAAATATCGGCGAGCGAGCGGTCATAGTCCTTTTTCAGATAAAGGACCGTCGCGCGCTTGTTCCAGCCCTCCGCGTAGTCGGGCGCGATGGCGATCATCCGATCGAGCTGGACGAGAGCATAGTCGTACTCGCCGAGCTGCATGGCGATCACGGCGCGCTGCATCAGCTCGTCGACTTTGGGCCGTCCGGAATTCATCCAGATCTCCCAAATATGCGCGACGAGGGGCGCCGCCTGGTCCTCGCTTTCGGCCGCCTTGAGGCGGCGGAAATAGGCATCAAGTTCGGCCTTGCGATCGGCGGCGGCGCGCTCGGAGGCGGCCCGGACCGGCGGCGGCGTCTGCGCGCCGCCCGGCAATGTGGCCGGGTATGATGTCAAAGTCAGAAGGGCCAGCATCGCTGTCCAAAACTTACGGACCATGGGCATGGAACCACTCCTCAATTGACCCGGTTTCGCAAGGGAGTGCTGACAAACACCGTCCGGGACAGGCTGCGCCCCGTTCTGGCTCTGCTTGATGACTGAAGATATCGGATTTTGGCGAAAGTGAAAACAGCCGGAACCGCTATTCGCCTAAAGCAATGCCGCAACCCAGAATAGTGTCATAGTGTAAGGCGTGGTGTAATTCTTTTGTTTTGGAGGCGGCTAAATCAAATCATTGTATCTTATTTATTGATAGACATTGCCTTTAGTTTGCCTGGCGCAACAGACCGTTGTTTTTTAGCCACAGCTTTTTTTGTTTTGCCATATTGGCGCCCTATTTTGTTTGCGCCGGCGACATTCCCCAATAAGGTTAAAAAAGGGTAAAGCCCGAAAAGGGTGTTTACCTAAGTATGGACGTGGGAGGCCGTCGCGTATTGATGGCGCTCACGGTCCCTTGGAAATAGTAAAGCGTACCACAGGGATTTAGTCACATGATTAAGTCAGCTAAGACCTTTGCCTCCCGCTTTTGGAAGGACGAAAGCGGCGCAACAATGATCGAGTATTCGGTTCTCATTGCCCTGATTACCGCAGCGGTTGTTGGGACAATTACTCTCGTCGGAACCGATATTCTTGCGCGGTGGATGGGCCTGAGTGGAATACTCACGGCCAACCCAACACCAACACCATAAAGATTAAGCGTAGTCGGAGTTTGGAAGGG
>CAYWBS010000525.1:0-3031 GCA_964456215.1 uncultured Hyphomicrobiaceae bacterium | reverse complement strand
GATGGTGTAGAACATTCGTTGACATTGCATAATCGTCGCTGGACGCTCATATAGTGGCCATCGTTCGTCCCGCATGTGTATCCCAACAAGCGCATTTATGCACTAATATGCCGATGCCGAGACGAAAATACCCAAAATCCGGACTTCGCCCCGCATGGCGGCGTTTGCCCTTCGCGGCCTGTCGCGCCGCCTTCCTGCTCGGAGCGGTCGTGGGGCATTCCCCGCCCTCGGCCGCCGGCGAAGGACACAACGTCGTCGCCATCGTCGACAGTTCCGGCTCGATGTGGGGCCAGATCGACGGGATTTCCAAATCGGTCATCGTGCGCGAAGCCCTGGCCGATTTTGCCGCGCTGCTGCCGCCCGCGAGCCGGCTCGGCGTTCTCACCTATGGACATTCCGAACAGCAAAGCTGCACCCGCGTCGACGTGGTTGTCCCGGTCTCGCGGCCCGATCCGGGAACTACGCTGAAGGCCCTGAGCCGGATTCGCCCGAGAGGACGCACGCCGATCGCCACCGCGCTTGAGCATGCCGCAAAGGCGCTTGATTATAAGAACGCCGGGGCGGCCATCGTCCTTCTCGCCGACGGCTACGAGAACTGCAGGCGTGATCCCTGCGCCGTGGCCAAGGCGTTGCGCGATAGCGGAAAGAACCTCACAATCCACGTCATCGGGATCAACCTCAGCGATAAGGACCGGATACGTCTGCAATGCGTCGCCAAGAATGCCAACGGAGTGTTCGCCAATGCTCATGAAAAGCTGGAACTGGCGGCGTCGCTCAACGCCGTCCTCATAGCGCTCCAGCAGGGTTCCGCGTGGGTGAGCGCCGCACCCCCTGCAAACAAGAAGCCGAGGGCCAGGCCGCGCATCAAACAGGGACTGCATCTCACCGCCGTCCTGAAGCGGGCGGGAGCGCCGGTGAAATCCGGCGTCATCTGGCGGGTTTTCGCGGCACAGCCGGACGCCGGCGGCGCAAGAAAGGAAATCCGCCGCGAAACCGCTGCCTCGCCGGTCATCGATCTGCCGCCGGGACATTACTTCGTCGATGCCAGCTACGGGCTCGCGAGGAGCGCCCAGGAGCTGACCGTCAATTCCGGCAAGACCACACAGGCGACCTTCGTTCTCGACGCCGGGACGATCCGGCTTGCGGCGGTGATGAACGACGAACAAGCGCCGCTCAACCGGGTTCTTTACCAGCTTTTCGATATAGGGCACGGCGCAAAACCGGAACGCAAGGCAATTTCGCGAAGCGCCGACGGCACCGTGGTCTTCCATGTCCCCTCCGGGTCCTACAACGTCACCGCCGAACAGGGTTACGCCCGCGTCGAACAGCCCGTCTCCGTCGAGCCCGGCGCCATATCCGAACATACGCTGGTCATGAATATCGGGGCGCTGGAGCTCAAGGCGACCGCGGCGCCCGGCGGCGAACCGTTGAAACGGATGGTCTATCGAATTCACAGGATCTCCGATCGAACGCGCAAGGTCGAAGACGAAATCGCGCGCACCGCCGCCGACCATCCCCAGTTCCGCCTGCCCTCGGGTGAATATCTCGTCCATGCCCGGCACGGCCTGGCCGAGGTCAGCCAGCGGGTAACCGTCAATCCGGGCCGGCTGACCCGGAAAACCATCAACATGAACACCGGGTCGCTTCGCATATCGTCCAAATTCGCGGGCCCGACGGGGAAACTCAAGGACTACGTCTCCTACAAGATTTTCCGCGACGTTCCGGAACCGGGCGGCGCCCGCGCCGAAGTTGCCCGGACGGCGCTGACGGGCAAGACTTTCAACCTGCCGGCCGGCAGCTATACCGTCACCGGCCGGCTCGGAAACGTGAATGCGACCGTCGAGGCGAAAGTGGCCGTCGAGGCGGGGCGGCAGACGGCGGTCGAAATGGAGCACAAGGCGGCGCTGGTGTCGTTCACCTTTACCAACAAGCCGGGTGGCCAGCCCGCGCAAAATGTGTTCTGGATGCTCCTTGACGGAAACGGGCAGGAACTTTGGCGGACGAGCCGCCCGACGCCGCGATTCGCCCTGGCCGGGGGACGGTACCAGGCCGTCGCGGAAATCTCCGGCAGGCGGCTCAAAAAAGGGTTCTCGGTCGCGGCCGGCGAGGAAAAACGGATCGCGTTCGGCGGCGAATGATGCCCGGTCATGACGCAGGCGGCGTCCAAAGTCCCCGGCCGAGCCCGAATTCGGCCTCCGCTGGCCCATAATCCGTGCCGGAGACCCAGATTTCGGCCCATTTGGCGCTTTCAATCACGGGTTCGATCATGGATGAGCAACGGCGGAAGCGGAATTCATGAGGCGAGGCGACAAATCGGCCGGGCCGGCGCCTATGCGCCATGGCCGGCGGGATGGTATGTTACGCACGATTCGTTTCGGCATGAAAAACCGGCAACATTCGTTTGGCGGAGACGGCGAATGAGCTCAAAAACAATCGTTGTCCGCGAGCAGCTTTTTGGCTTCGCCCGGGCATGCGCGGGACTTGCATTCCTTGTCCTTCAAGCGGCTTCCGCGCCAGCCGCTCAATCGGCGAATGCCGTCATTATCCTTGATGCCTCCCGCAGCATGTGGGGGCAGATCGACGGCGTCAACAAGATCGTCATCGCTCACAACGTTCTCGAAGAAACCTTCAAGCGCTACGACGGCCGGCTCGATCTCGGTCTCGTCGCCTATGGACACACAAAATCGATCGGCTGCGGCGACGTGGTCACCTTGCAGAAACTTGGTCCGCTGAAGGCCAGCCGCTATACCGAGGCGGTAAAGAGCATCAGGCCAAAAGGGTCGACCCCCATCGCCGCCGCCCTCAAACATGCCGCAAGGGTGGCGAAGGCGGGCCAGCAATCCGCGCATATCATTCTCATCAGCGACGGTCTCGACAATTGCAAGGGAGACCCTTGCGCGACCGCGGCGGAGCTGAAGAAGCAGTCGGTGGCGCTGAAGATCGACGTCATCGCCTTCGACGCCAGGGAGCAAACCACGCTCAAGGCGCTTAGCTGCATGGCCGAGACCACGGGCGGTCAATTCTCGCCCGC
>CAYWBS010000524.1:0-3036 GCA_964456215.1 uncultured Hyphomicrobiaceae bacterium | reverse complement strand
CTAGTCTTCCTTGCAGCCCCTTTCCTTCATGTGCCCGATTACGGGCTCGATGGCCGCGCTGCGCCGAAGTTCGCGCTCGGCCTGGGTTGCGCCCCCGACCCACTTACTTCAGAGAGGAGAGCCAGGTTTCCGTTGCCCTTAACACAGAGGCCCTGATCCCGCGCCCAGAGGGCCGCCTCGGTGCGGTTTTTCACCTGGAGCTTCCGAAAAATGGCCTTCACGTGCACCTTCACCGTCGCTTCGGAGATTCCCCATTGCCGCGCAATGACCTTGTTGCTCTTCCCCTCACCTAGGCCCCTCAAAACCTCGACCTCGCGAGGTGAGAATATGTCTGACGACTGCGTGTTGGCTTGCCTTGAGAGACCTTCCAAAGAGTCCTCTCTACAGAGCAACTGTACAGCCTGCTCAGGAAACACATGCTCGCCGAGCGAGACCAGCTCCAGTGATTTGATCAAGATCTCGCAACTGACTTGTTTCAACAGGTATCCGCTTGCGCCGGCTCTTAACGAACCAATCATGTGATCATGACTGTAGCGCTCGGAGAGAATCACAACTACAGCTTTGGGAAATCGTTCCCTCAGGTGCCCGATACCGTGGGCAACGAAGGTGCAATCCTGCCCAAAATCGAGCAGAAACAAGACGCGCTTCCAATTCGCGACTTTCGTTTCTTCTATTTCTTCGAAGGACGCGAAGCCGGCGCAGTCCATGCCCCCGACGTCGGAGAGAATCCTGACAAGCCCCTCTCGAAAAATTGGGTTTGGGTCCACGATTACGGTTTTTATGATGCCTACCATGACTTGACTTCCGAGCGCAAAGAGCACAGTGGCCAGATCGAAGAGAATTTAATTCCGGCATCGGGCGGATCAGTATCGGGTGTTTCGCACGTGCCCGAGCCATCCTGCACATTGCCCATGATTGCCATGTCGTCGCTGACGAAGGCGTCATCCACAACCACAAGGTTCTGATTGCCGTCATCGGCAATCTCGATATTCCGGGCCTTAAGATCTCGAATCGTGACGTCAAAGGCAGTGAAATGAAAG
Source organism: uncultured Hyphomicrobiaceae bacterium (assembly GCA_964456215.1). Lineage (GTDB taxonomy): Bacteria > Pseudomonadota > Alphaproteobacteria > Rhizobiales > BFAS01 > MnTg02. The sequence goes on along the minus strand of CAYWBS010000524.1, from coordinate 1,996 downwards.
CCCTGAGAATTGGAATTGCAGTCAAGGAAATTCGGAAAGGCCCGGAGGTCGGCCTGGCCGACAGGGTCGTTGAAGCCTTCCTGCGTCAATGTCAGGCGGTGTGTGCCCCAGCCTCTGCCGGCACTATCCCGGATTGTCTCATCCCCACCACATCCGCCTGTAAGATGGATGCCTTCTGTCCCTGAAAGTTTGTCGTCAAATCGGGTGCCTCTGATGACAGCCATTCTTGTACTCCCAACGCACTTCTTAATGATTCAGGCCGCTTTTTCTCCTTTCGACGGGGACTCCCTGATGCCCCTGTCTTTATAGTTCCCCACTAGGCATTCCGCCGGTTTGAGCTGCCTCACTCGAGACTAACCTTTCCGCCCTATTGTCATCATCAAGGTCATCGGGCGACATTACCGAAACAGTGAACATAAAACCCACCACTGTCGGCCGGCCTTTCTCAATAGAACCGGTAACAATAGACCGCACTTACGCCGCTATTCTCAAGTCTTTTAAGGATTTCCCGAGCCCGACATTCCCCTTAAGGAGTCTTTTTTAAGAGCCCGAATGACCCAGCCCCATTCGTGAGATCCCACCTAGTCCCACTTGTAAAGTATGTTAACAACATATTTACAGTTAGGGAAGCCCAGATAAATAGGAAAGTCCATGGCGGACAGTTTGTAGCCTTAACTAAATTACGCAACTTTTGCACGCTGCTGTGCTTTTCTCACAACAAATGTTCTGAAAGCAAGCGGACCGGCGTCCGCCTGTGCCCATGGAATCGCGTGATCTTGCTGATAACCAGCTCCCTGAGTGGGGGAGACAGACCACGAAGCGATCGCAGAACCGTGCCGCAAATATGCAATCAGCGAAATCATAATCTACATCCATAGAGACCTTCTCCGTTACCTGCCGATTTGGACGCGATCTGCGCGATGCGTTGCAAACATCCAGCCAGCGTATCCCGAGAAGGTCGGCGCGTTTAAAATCGAAATTCGTTCGCGCACGCCTCAACGATTCCTAGGTGGGATAATCAGGGATGGCGAAGTGGTGCTCTTTGCCGATGGCAAACGGCGGTTAAGCCCGAAGCGGTTATAATGCAAGCGCCTTCTACTGGCTCTTGTCGAAATCAGACCTGAGGTAGATAGGCCTGCCATCGGTTCGCCAGATCGCATAGGTGATGCCGATCCCTTGCGAGTTGACGAACATGTACTTGCCGTCGGGTGAGAAGCAGGCACCGGCGAATTCGCTTGCGTCTTCGGGTATAACATTGTGTGCGAACTGGAACAATCCGCCGGCAGCATCAACACCGACTATATACTGACTGTAGTTTGGATTGCCCGCGCGACCGGCGCTCCCATCTTCACAAAGATAGATTGTGCCGTCCCGCGCAACCGTCAAATTGTCCGGGCCGTCCAGAAGGTTCTCGTCGGTGGATTCCACGACCAGCGTCGCTGTTTCCTGCTTAGGATCGTAGCACCAGACTTGACCTTCTCCGGCGTCACCGGCACCGCTGCACACGAAATAGTGCTTACCACCATGGTGCCAGGCGCCCTCGCCGCGCCAGAACAGGGCCGCGCCTTTGGTCTGTGCCTCGAAACGGAGTGTGTCATCGTCGGGGTCGATATCGTCGATCTTCGCCCACGCGACTTTCAGAGGCTGACCGAGAAACGGCAGCATGCTGCCGGGCCCGCTCCGCGCCGTTCCGCGCGTGTCGACGACGGTAGTGCCCTGCGCCTGCCTGGTCGGCAGCAGGCTGCCGTCGCATTCGGACGTCTGGTTGACGTCGATAACCATCGCGAACAGATCGCCGCCTTCCCGGAGATCACCGTACGCCTTCGCTCGCTTGGCCGGTACGAATTTGTAATAAGCGCTGTTACGGCGGTCTTCCGTCTCGCAGACGGTCCCGTCCTGCGGATCGACGGACACGGCCTCGTGGTTCATCCGGCCCATCGCGATCAGCGGTACAGGATCAACTGCTTCGCCAAGTCGTGACGGCACCTCGAAATTG
>CAYWBS010000523.1:0-3039 GCA_964456215.1 uncultured Hyphomicrobiaceae bacterium | reverse complement strand
GTGACCCAATGCAGCGCTCGCCTACTCTGCTATCTGCTCACCAGATCCGCCAAACTCAGCGGGAAAATCTTTAAACTTCGGTAGCCCGTCCTTCATCGGCAGCACGGTCTCAGCGTAGTTGACGTGGACCCCTGGGCTAAATTTCAGCGTAGGCAATGTGGCCGCAAACACGTCGACCAATCCTAGCGAAGGGTGATTTGTCATCAAATGGCCTCCGCATTTCCTGCAATATTGCCTCTCGCTCGCCGCTGTCTTCCCGAACGTGCCAATCTGTTCGGCACCGGCTGTGACCCGCACAGCGTCAGGTTTCCAAAGCGTAAAGGCATTGACTGGTCCACCTGACCACGAACGGCATGAGCGGCAATGACAATAGCCCATGCCTTCAGGGTCCCCCGAGACCTCTAACTGAACAGTCCCACAGAAGCATTCGCCCTTGTGTGTCACCATTTCATTTTTTCCTTCCTGATTCATGCGGCCAGCCAAGGCCTTGGGTACATTTACCCCCACGAACATGAGTTTCAACCGGGTCGGCAAGTAGTACCTCGCGCATACGCGGTGAGAAAGCAGATTTACGAATGCGGCTTTGGATCATTAACGGAATTGGAGAGCGCGTTAGCGATGTCTGCTTTCGCCCGTTATGTGCGCGTGAGTTGTTTAAGGGGTGTTACAATTTGCCAGGCGTTAAAAAACCGCACCCTCTCGAGGAAGAACTATCCCCACGGGACCGCTCAAACGTCAGGATAACAATAGGAATCTGAGGATGCGTCTCCACCTTGTAGGCGCACTTGATGCGGGAGGTAGCCATCCGGCCACGACAAGAAGAAGTCTTTGTCAAATTCAATCCCGCCCTGTGGCTTGGCGTTGACCTTGACCATCCAGCCCTTAATCCCATCGGGATAAATTTGGTCATCAACTGCGCTGTAAAGAGAATTGGTAAAGTAGATACGGCGTCCATCGCGACTGACCTCGACCATCTGAGGGCCACCGTTGAGTGGCCCATTGGCCTTCGGGTGCGCGGCGCGTGAAACCACGCCACCAATGCGCAATTTCCCCGTGAGTCTTGGCTTGAACGGATCGGAGACATCGTATTGGTGGAACTCACCCGTCCCCCAGCAGGAAACGTAGAGATACTTGTCATCGACCGAGAGATCGATATCGGTCACAAACGGCGGACAGGCTTTGAAATCCTTGAGCATGGGCGGCAACAGATCAGGCTCAGCGGGCTCTGCCGGGATCGAGATTACCTTGGTCGCTGCCCATCGGTCCTTATCTAGATGCCACAAAAATATCGACGACGAGAGGTCTTCCAGGCAGAGAACGACTCCGGCGAAGCCATAGGCTTTGGTCGGATTGTGCGCCGGGCGCAACTCGAACACGAGCTGATATTCCTTACCAAGATCGATCTCCTGTATATGGCGACGCTTGAGCAAATCCCAGAAATGAAGCCGGTGCCCGTATTCCGAGCCGAGGAGCTTTTCGGGCACTAGCCCATCCTCAAACATATCGGGCGTTCCCCACTCACTGGTCACCATTGTGTCATAGCCGAGGTGCCACCAGAAATCGTAAGCAAGCTCTTGTGGCCCACGGTCGAGTTCCCATCGACCGCGCACATCGAAGGACTCATGATCCATAAGGAACACGCCCCCAGGTCGTTTGCCTTCAGCATCGGCAAGCGCACTCACATAAATCCCCTCCGGGCCGCAATGCACAGTATGGGGCCGCGAGTAACCTGCGCGCCTGGCAAGTTCCTCGCCCTCGATGGTGCGGATCAGCTTCGGATGGGTTGGATCTGGCTTTGTGTCCAAGACGTGAAGACGCGAAGACCGGATGCCTGGGACAATAAGATAACGGCGTTCGACGTGCGGATGCGGAGCATTTGGGCACAGGCACGAACTACAGGCATTCCAACCAAAGTGATGAAGCTCGTCACCGACTGCGAGATCTGTCTGTCCGACGATCTGTCCATAGCTTGTAGACCCCGAATCCAAGTCAACTACCATCATCGCGTCGGGACGTTTTCGAGTCGGATCGAAGCTCCCCACGTAGGCCAGCTTCTCTGGCGGCGCTTGGGTCGCCAAGCGGGGTGACGGGTAGAAGGTGGGGTCTGGTTTCCAGGTTGCCATCAATCGCCTATCCGCTTGGTTTTGGACGGCTCATGCCAGGAAGACCCATTACTTTACCGCTTGTTCTTCGCGGGTGCAGCGACAATCTCTTCGTCAACGACACTGAGCGTCAAAGCATTATAACCGCACTTAAGTGCGATTGTCTGATTCCCAGAGGCGTCGACATTCATGATCTGAAGTGGTTTGAGGCTCACGCGTAACTGAACCGCCGAACTAACCGGTTCGGCGGGGTCATCCCTTATATCCCAGACCACTGATTTGACCGCGCATCGACCCAGATTTGGTTCAAAAAACGCGATGACGCGCTTAGTGCCAACCGCCGTTAGAATGGGCTCGTAGGGCTTAACGGGTCCCCGGTTGACAGACGGTTCCTCAGAGTAGGCGGGAATACTAGCAGCGGCGAGGGCGACGAACGCGCCTGCCGTGACGAAGCTTAACAACTGTATGCGAGTAGACCTTGTCATCGTGAGTGCCTCCTCACAAAAGGAAGCTTTACGCAAGCGCGAGTTTGGCCGGGGCACAGTGATATGCGCTCCAGATCGCAGTTCTCGACTGCGCTCAAACGCGGAAGCGGTCAGCTTGGGCGGAGTTAGGGAAACAGAACTTTGATACGTCTCTTGCGGGAGACACACCATGGCCCTGACCTCCATAGAAGCCAGACCAAATACAATTATAGCACCAGCCTGAATCGCTACTAGCAAGAAGCAACCCGCGCCCTAGGAAAAATTTTGCGTGTCAGCCATAATTCGGCGGTCAAAAAATACCGAGTGCGCCGCCGCTCGGTCGTGCATTTGCCGCCATCGGTGCAAAACCCCTCATGATCCTGCCCTGTCCCGGTCCACGGCGCCCTCGGCCGAAGCGATTTGGTCCTTGACGCGCAGGAAGCTGTCAGGGGTCACAGAGATCGACTGGATAC
>CAYWBS010000522.1:0-3050 GCA_964456215.1 uncultured Hyphomicrobiaceae bacterium | reverse complement strand
AGGTCATGCTATGCGTACATTCGATTTTGCTCCCTTCTACCGTTCAACCGTCGGCTTCGACAGGACGTTCACCATGCTCGACCAGCTCGCCGGCGTGGAAGTCCCGGTGCCGAACTATCCGCCCTACAATATCAAGCGGACCGGTGAGAACGCCTATTGCATCTCGCTAGCAGTCGCCGGCTTCACCGACGCTGATCTCTCGATCGAGGCGAAGGAGAACGCGCTGACGATCCGCGGCGAGAAGCAGAGCAACGACGAGGAGGAGACCGGCAATTTGCTCTACCGGGGCATCGCCGGGCGAAACTTCGAGCTTAGCTTTCAGCTCGCCGAACATGTCGAGGTCAAGGGCGCGGTCCTGGCGAACGGGCTCCTGCATGTCGACCTCGTGCGCGAGATCCCGGAGGCGTTGAAGTCTCGGGCAATCCCGATCGCGAGTTCCGTCAAGCGCCTTGAGGTCAAGCCGACCCGCGAGCGCCCGGAGGTCAAGCCGACCCAGGTCGCTGCCTGAGGCTCCGGCCGGCCAGATTATGGAAGCGCCCCGGTGTTCGGGGCGCTTTCGGAAAAAACGGAAGGCAAGGAGCGCCAAAAGCCGCAAAAATAACCAGCATCACGCATTTTTTGGCGTCATACTTTGTGAGGACATATGATTATGTACATGAAGACATTTACTGCCGCAATTTTGGCGACCTGCTATCTAATCGGAACCGCGGATGCCTTAACGATCACCAACCGTGATACCGAAAATCACAAGGTTACAGTTTCGGAAGACGATGGCTCGGACTCGAAAGAATATCATATGGAGCCATCGGCGAGGCTTGACGGCCTTTGCCTCGACGGATGCACGATTCGTCTCAACGACAGCCCGGAAGCGTACGAATATAAGGCCAACGAGATCGTTTCCATAGAAGGCAGACAGCTCTTCCGGGACAAGTCTCCGGCTCAGAGATCTGGACCTAACACCGATGCAACCGGTAGAGACGATCTAAAGGAGGGTGGCGCAACACAATAGGCTTCCTGTAAAGTTGGTGCGTAGCAATAGAAGTTTTGGTGAAATTAAAATTTGGAAAAGGAGAGAGACATGGTTGGCATCATTAAGAAGAACCTTTGGATTATTCCGGCGGTCGGTTTCGGCGCCTTGATCCTCGTGGGTATCCTGACCACGTAATTTGTTTCGATGAAATGTGCAGATAGCAGGGGAGCTTCGGCTCCCCTTCATATTTTGCGCGATCGGTTTCCCAAAAAAATGCTGCCATTTATGCCATTGGTCGCGACCACGGCGATGCAGGATTGAAGGGCCGAATGCAAGATCGCAGAACCATCATACTCGGCCGCCATCCGCTTTTCCGCAGTGCGTTGAGCCAGGCGCTCGAACCACCCGGTCTCTTCTGTGGGGAAGTCGAATCTTTCGCCCAGTTGATATCGATCACCACGCCGGCATCGAGATCAGCTTTCTCGCTGTTGATAACCTGATCCTCCCCCATTGAGTGGCTCCACCTTTAAGATAAGCAAATTGAAGGAGGATCACGATGGCGAGGAAGAATTTCAAACCAGAGGAGATTGTCGGCAAGCTTCGCCAGGTCGAGGTTTTGCATTCTCAAGGCGCGGCGATTGCGGATGCCGTGCGCTAGATTGGGGTCAGCGAGCAAACCTTTTACCGTTGGCGCAAAGAGTATGGCGGCATGAAGTCGGACCAGCTCCGGCGATTGAAAGAGCTTGAGAAAGAGAACCAGAGGCTGCGCAAGGCTGTTTCGGATCTGACGCTGGACAAGCTCATTCTCCAGGAGGCATCCAAGGGAAACTACTGAGCCCTTCGCGTCGCCGCAAATGCGTCAACCAGGCCCGGCAGTCGCTAGGCGTCTCGGAGCGCCGCGCGGCGCCTGCCGGGCTCTCGGCCAACATCGCTCCACGCAACGCAGGCGGCCTATGGGCCGTGCGGACGAAGAACGTCTGACGGAGGACATTGTCGCTCTCGCCCGCCAATATGGCCGTTATGGCTACCGCCGGGTGGCGGCCTTGCTTCGTCAATCAGGATGGCATGTCAATGACAAACGTGTGGAGCGTATCTGGCAGCGCGAGGGGCTGAAGGTTCCAGCCAAGCAACCAAAGCGGGGACGGCTTTGGCTCAATGACGGATCATGCATTCGCCTTAGGGCCGAGCATCCAAATCACGTCTGGTCGTATGACTTCGTCCATGAGCGGACCCATGACGGCAGAGCCTTCAGGATGCTGAACATCCTTGATGAATTTACAAGGGAATGCCTGATGATCCGCGTTGCTCGCAAGCTGAATTCCGTCAGCGTGATCGATGCGCTCTCGGATCTCTTTATTCTGAGAGGTCCGCCGCAATTCATTCGTTCTGACAATGGTCCGGAATTTATCGCGCAATCGGTTAGAGACTGGATAAAGGCCGTGGGATCGATGACGGCCTATATTGAACCTGGTTCACCTTGGGAGAACGGATATTGCGAGAGCTTCAATGCGCGGCTGCGCGACGAGCTTCTTGACCGTGAAATCTTTTACACTTTGAAGGAGCCGCAAGTGCTCATCGAGAAATGGCGCGTTCACTACAACACCGTCCGCCCACACGGAGCACTCGGATGGAGACCGCCAGCGCCCGAAAGCCACGTCGCAATGGACCGCAGGCCATCAATGCACTAACATTAAAACCGGACCCATCAACGGGGGCCGATCACACACATTCATTCGGCACCGACATACAGGTTCTATTCTGAATTTGCAGCTAACCTGTTGACGGCTCAATGCAGCATTACAGCTTCAGAAGTCAGAATGGCCATTGATTTTGTTACGTTGGTTTCTGTCTACGAATCTGATGTTTCAACGGGTTGTTGGGCAATTAAGAGGAGATCCAACTTTCTCCAAGTTTACTTGCGGGAGTTTTGCGGGAGTCAGCTATGAACCGTGCAGTACAGTGCGGAATTTGATGCAACGAGCGCTCCGCCAAGCTATTGAAACTACTACGTTTTAAATTGCGGATGCGGAATCATAATCCGCGTGTCGGGGGTTCAAGTCCCTCCTCCGCTACCAATCTT
>CAYWBS010000521.1:0-3052 GCA_964456215.1 uncultured Hyphomicrobiaceae bacterium | reverse complement strand
TTATCGACGACGAGCTACAGGCGAAAATTGTAGCCGCCCGCGAGCTGTTTCATGAGCGCCTGAACAGTGTATTGCGAGCTTCGATTTCACCATTTAATCAAGACGGCTACAACGACCGTCTTACAATTCGAGCAAACTTGATTAATGGCCGCGTGATCAGAAGTCGAGCCAATGCTGAGCGTAAGATCAATGGGCTCATTCGCGATGTCTTGGTGGAGTTGGATCTATTCGATGAAATTGTTCGACTCGCCACGGATCTCGATGTCGGCATTGGCGGCCAAAAGGTTCCGCTCGCAGCACGTCAAAGCCTGGCCTTAGCAAGAGTGCTTCTCAAGCGGCCTGACATCCTCATTCTCAATGACGCACTAGGCGCTCATGATCGTAGTACTCGCGACCGAATTCGACGGAACCTTCTGGAACTTCTGCCAAATCTAACATTGATCTCACTTGACAGTGAGGTTCCAGACATGTCCGATTTCGACAATGTCTTGGTGTTGCGCAATGGCCGCTTGAAAAAACGAATCGTCGAAGTGGTTGCGGAGCCCTCTCCTTTGGAAACCGTCAAAGTCGGAACAGAGACGGGTGAGATTCCAAAGGAGATCAGCGGCGAGTCTGCCGTGCTTGCCCGCTTGCCATTGTTCCGTGACGTTCACCCGTCAAACCTCAAGCTCCTTGCCTTCGGCAGCCAACGCGTAACCTTCAAGAAGGGTGAAACGATTTGTCATCAAGGAGATGCCGGCGATACCGCCTTTGTTATTCTTTCAGGCAAGGTCGATATAATACGCGATGAAGGCAAACCCGAACAAGTTCGGGTCGCCCAACTCGAAAAGAACGCGCTTGTTGGGGAGACAGCCCTGCTAGCGCCAGTTCCACGCACGGCGACGGCACGCGCAGTGACCGATGTCACAGCATTGCAGATTGAAAAGGATGTCTTTCTATCGCTCGTCGATAGCGATCCGAAACTTGCCGCTTCTGTGGCGCGCTGCGCAAGTGAACGTTTGGCTCGGACGCTGGAGCTTCTACATGAGCGCGAAGAGGCGGCATGATACGCCGAAGGACTTCCGGCTGAGTTCGTTTCGCATTGGAAAACGCCGCGATGAAAATTTCCGAGCGATCGTCGTCGCATTGGCCTGAGGGCATTACAGCGGATCTCTCTCCCTCCGAACACGTCGTCAAGGATATCCTCGATGGCTTGGCCGTTCTTTATGAAAGCCCCCTTATCACCGATATCCGCAACACGCTGCTCGCCTTTCCCGATGCGCGCCTGAACGTGGCGCTAAACAAGAAGCAGGTCGCCTGCAAAAAATGGCTCGTCGATGAAGTCTACAATGCGACAAAAGGCGAGCTGAGGTCGGTTTACATCCTCGCCGGGTGGTATGGCGTATTGGGAGCCCTACTTCTCAACGATCGCCGCTTTTCCATTGAACATTTGATCGTTATCGATCAGGACAAGTCATGTGCGCCGGTGGCCAACCGACTCAATGCGGCAAGTGCAGCGAATGGCCGATTTAGCTTTCAGGTCGCAGATATTCTAGAACTGGATTATCGGGACCTCCCTAAATCGGGAGGCTATTCGGACCTTATCATCAATACCAGCTGCGAACATCTCGGCAACTTTGCGCGATGGTATAGCAAGCTGCCGGATAATCCGCTTCTCGTCTTGCAGTCGAATAATTATTGGAAGATCCCGGAGCACGTGAACTGCGTGCCTACAGTAGAGGCTTTTCAAGACCAGGCGCCCATGGCTGAGCTCCTTTATTCGGGTGCGCTGGAGCTTGAGAAATATACGCGCTTCATGTTGATCGGCCGGAAAAAATCAGCTGAACGATGATGTCGGCTTACCTGACTCCATCCATGACTTTACCAGCTCCGCGGTCTTGCGCGAACCATCCAGATCAATGTCATGGGGCAGACTTTTCTCAACCTTCGCAGCCATTTCTATCGCCTCACGGAGTTTTTCCGGTGTAAGGTCCTGATCCTTGAGCGCTACCGCAAGTCCCCGTTCCGCGAGTTTTTCAGCGCGCATCGTCTGTTCAGTCTCGGTCCCCCCTCCGGTATAGGCAATAAGCAGAGCAGGCGTCCCGGCTCGGAGAATCTCGGCAACCGTATTGTAGCCCGCCATCGAGACGGAAAGACGCGCTCCGACAAGCAAAGATAAAAAGTCCCTCCGGAAACGTTCTACGACGACGTTTGCCGGTAATGCACGCGAGAATGCCGCAAACTCGTCTTGGTCAAAATTCGGCCCTGTTATGAACCGCCATGGGTGATTGGCCAGACTTGTATTCGGACGAACCTCCAAAGCCATCCAAAGGAGAGACCGTCCAACCGCACCCCCGCCGATCGTAACGAGAACTTCAGGGTCGCTTTTTGGGACGCAATTCTCCTCACCGCTCCTCGGCGCGACGATTCCCGTATAGTGAACAAGCCCGCGAATGGATTCATATTCAGGGAAAGTCTCGGAGAGAGCTGCAAAATCCGGATCTCCATGAACCAGAACCGCATCGAAATATCGGTCGAGAACATCTCTGATTTTGCGCTGACGATCCGCTCGGCCGCTTACCTGCAATATGTCTCGAATGGAAGAAACGATGATCGGTCTCGGCCTGAGCGACTCAATTGATTCAATCATCGCCAAGAGTTCATAAGCAATCGGCCAGCGGCCAAATGGAAAGCTTTCGATGACAACGATCTGCGGCTTGAGCATATGGACGCGCTCAATCAGTAGGTTTACGCGCTCGCTCCTATAGGCCTCATCCGCAATGTCATCTTCACCAGTATAGAGTTCCCGGAACCCGCCGGGCCGGGCTTTGAGGGGCGGTAGCTGACAAATTTCAACTCGGCCCACTGACAAATCCGGAATAGCCACGCCTCCGGAAATCACAACGGTGCGAAGTCCAAGGGCGGATACGGCTTCTGCGATAAGGGCTGTTCGGCGGAGATGTCCAATACCGAGCAAGCTTTGTACATAAAAAAGAACGCCGCCCATGAGGTTAAGATCGCCCCGGTCTATGCTTCGTTGAATGTTGTTTAACTGTATGGATCTGCTGCATCT